>CAMDWC010000377.1 GCA_945878825.1 Haliscomenobacter hydrossis DSM 1100 | reverse complement strand
AACATCTCATTTGACTTCAGGAAAGGAGAAAATGGAAGATTTCTTAGATTTAAAACCCTTGAAACAAAAGAACTGGAAGGAGGAAGATATAGTATGATCCTATTGTTTCATTGGTTTTATTTATATTTGTTATATTTTATATTGTTTTTTTATAAATAGTTTGTTTTGGCAGATACTTTGGTGATAATTCCTACTTATAACGAGAAGGAAAATATAATGGCAATTATAAATGCCGTATTAGGTTTAGGGGATGATTTCAATGTGTTGGTGGTAGACGATGGTTCTCCAGATGGTACTGCTGACTTAGTAGATTCAATGATTTTATCTTTTCCTGAACGTATTTTTATTCTTAAAAGAAAGGGAAAAGCAGGGTTGGGAACTGCCTATATTGCTGGTTTCCATTGGGCCTTAGATAAACATTATTCTTTTATTTGCGAAATGGATGCCGATTTTTCTCATCCTCCAGCCGATTTAGTGCATTTAAGAAATGCCTGCTTTTTACAGGGTGCCGAAGTTGCCGTAGGCTCAAGATATACAAAAGGGGGGAAGGTTAAAAATTGGCCTTTTGATAGAATTTTTATTTCTTACGGAGCCTCTCTTTATGTGCGTTTGTTGACGGGAATGCCCGTAAAAGATCCTACGGCTGGATTCGTTTGTTATCACCGAAGTGTTTTATCTTCCCTCAATTTAGATAAAATTAAATTTGTTGGCTATGCATTTCAAATTGAAATGAAATTCGCATCCTTTCAATCTGGATTTATTATCAAAGAAGTACCTATTACATTCACAGATAGAACATTAGGCTCATCAAAAATGTCTGGCGGAATCATAAAAGAAGCTGTATTTGGTGTATTGGAAATGAGTTGGAATAGTTTCTTTCATTCCTACAAAAAGGATTAATTTTTTATGCCTTCAAATGAAATGCCCAACGTAAAATTTTTAGAAGAATTTGAACTAATTGTCGCTCTTCCAGAGAAAGTTAGTCTGTCTAAATTAAATGCTTTAAATGATTTATTATTCGCTGTAATTGATTATATAATTAAAAAAGATACTATTTTTTTTAATACCCTTTTTTCTAAAATCACTTTTTTAAAACAAAAACTAGGGCTTTCTCCAGAAATAACCTTTTCTCTAAATCATTTTAGAATCAATTTTCAACATATCCGTAAAAGTGAACATGTATCTGAAACAGAAATAGGTAGATTAATCGAACTGGGACAAAATCTATTGATTTTTCTTTTTAATTCTTTCTATAAAATTGAATTACCTCATAGTATTTCTTCCGCAGAGAAGGTGGATTGGATAAAACCTCAGCATAATAATCCTACTGCCAAGGCCCTACCTTTTTTAAAAGGGTTAATTTATAAAATCGATGTAGAAAAACAACTGATTTATATTAAGGCAGATTGGGAGGGTGATGACGAAATTTTAGTGCATTTTAATGTTCTTAATTTAAATGAGGTCTATACAAACACAATCATTCACCTCTATGAAATAGATAAACTTCCTGTTTCATGTATGCTGGTGCATGTTAAAATTGATGATAATGGCTTCTTTCTTCCGGTTCATTTTGTTTTGGAACCAGATTATCTTTTTGATGTTACTGCCATCGCTAACTGTTTTGAATCAAAGGGTGAAAATCCAGACGCTTATTTGTTAAAGAAATTTTCTCCCAAGTCAACAAGTACTTACCTGCTTATAGGTGAAATTGCTAATTTTTTTTTAGATGCGCTAATTTCTAATCCTTCCCTCACCTTTGACTATTTATTTCCCTTGGTTTTTAATAAAAATCCACTGAGCTATGCTCTCATCACTGATGAAGATTTGCTGAAAATAATAGATTCCTCAAAAAATATTTTTGTCAATTTACTTAAAACAATAACCAAAGATTTTCCAACGCAACAAATTTTACCTAAACATTGCTACCTGGAGCCCTCCTTTTTATCAGAAATATATGGAATTCAAGGTCGCTTGGATTTACTTTTTGAAGGTGCTGAAAAAACAGTGATTGTAGAGTTGAAAAGTGGAAAAACATATCAAACAAATGATTATGGTATCAACATACCACATTTTTATCAATTTCTTTTGTACGATTTAATTATTCAGTCACCGTCTAATAAAAAAAGAGTAGCCGGTTTTGTACTGTACGCGGGGGAGTCGGTTAGCCTAAGATTTGCACCGTCCAATTTGCTTCAACAGCAAAAGGCTATGGTCATGAGAAATAATTTATTATTTATTGAACTGAGTTTAATAAATCTTGGGTTTCATGAAGATTTATTGTCAGCAGGTGAGGCTATTTTTCATCGTTTATTTAACCAGGTTTCAGAGGCGAAAGGTTTCTATAAAACAGAATTAAATCATTTTATATTCACCCTTAATGATGCAACATCCATTGAAAAAAAATATTTTTATTCTTTTATAAGTTTTATAGCAAGAGAACAAAAATTAGCTAAATCCGGCTCAGGTAATTACCAAAATGGTTCAAAAGGTCAAGCATCTTTATGGTTGGAATCGGTGAAGGATAAGAAAGAAAGTTTCGATATCTTAAATCACTTAGCAATTCAAGAATATCATGAAAATCAAATTACTTTTTTAAAGACAGATAAGACAGCCAACAGAGCAAATTTCAGGGTAGGGGACACCTTGATACTTTATCCTAGTTTGAATAAAGAGCAGTTTACCTCCGATTTTCAGTTATTTAAGGTTTATTTATTAGGTATTGAAAAAAATGAAATTATAGTTTCACTAATGTTCCCCCAACATGATGATTCTTTTTTCAGGCAATTCAATTACTGGAATCTTGAACCTGATTTTTTTGATTCCTTTTATAATTTTGATCAATCGTTATTTCGATTCCTTACGTCTGATAAAATAAAGAAGAATTTATACTTAGGATTAATTCCACCTGGTGTTTCTGAAGGGGAAGTAAAAGATATTCCGGAGAATAATTTTTGCAAAATGACCGATGAACAACGGTCATTACTGCATGCTATCATTCATTCAAAAGACTATTTCCTTCTGTGGGGGCCACCAGGTACGGGAAAAACAAGTATAATGATTAGAAATTTAGTGGCTCATTATTTTTATACCACAGATGAAAATATTATGTTGCTTGCATTTACGAATAGAGCCGTAGATGAAATTTGTGAGGCCGTAGAATCTATAGGAGGTGATATCAAAGATAATTATTTACGCATTGGACATACTCAGTCCTCAGCAACTAAGTTTCGAACCAATATTCTGAAAAATAAATGTGAAAAAATAAATTCGAGGAAAGAATTATTGATATTAATCGGTGATGCCAGAATTTTTATTTCAACGTTGACTTCGCTCCAAAAAAATATGGATATCCTTAAGCTTAAGAAGTTCCATAGGAT
>CAMDWC010000376.1 GCA_945878825.1 Haliscomenobacter hydrossis DSM 1100 | reverse complement strand
TACGTTAGATTATGGTCCATAGATTCAATAAATATAACCTCCGACAGATTAATGACAGTTTTGTCCTTCAACAAGTAAGAATATTGTGATAATCCTTCTTCCTTATTTGTAAGAAATACGTCGTTCAGCTTTTTTTGGGACATAATTTGTTTTAACTGTTCCCTCAATTGAGTTTCATTTTCTGTGATTTGATCTCTTTCCGCTATCAGATTTTTTCTCTCTTTTTGAATTTTACTTAAATAAAAAATCATCCCTAAAGACATAACGGCTACTTCTTGAGAATTAGCTATAAATATGGGGTTAAAGCGAAATAGCGTTTTTTCTACCAAGCCAAATTCAGTTAATACGCTAAAAATCAACACAAATATATTGCCAGAAAATGCGCACAAAAATAAAATAGTCCTGTATTTCAATCTGGCCCATACCCAAAAAATAATTATAAGAGACCATATAACTGCTGAAATAAGATTTATATATAAAAAAATTACTACGGGAATGGCGTACTTTTGAAAAGTGCCCATAAAAACTATCGCAAAAAAGGTCAATATAATAAAAACAGTATTTATGATATTGCCATAGATGTCAAGTAATGGAAAAGCTCTGTTCACATCATAATAATACCTGGTAAAAGACACATAAGAAAAACCAAACAAGGGTAATATTAAAAATCTTAATACGTCATTTAACCAAATATTATTGGGATAAATAAAAGCAAATGAAAAACCAGCCGTTATGAAATTATAGCATAATACAACAAGTACAAATAAACTATAATATTTAAATAATTGACTATCAATTAATTTTGAAGCAATTGCACTTAAAATAAAAAAGAAAACAAAAGAACCCATAAATGCATACCAGAGTAACATTTCTTTGGTATTGTGATATTCAAAGCTATCTTTTTTCCACAAATAAAGAGGAAAATTAGCGGATCCACCTTGTTTATCAATTTTTAATAAATATTCTCCGTTCTCAGCTCCTGCTGGTAATGGAAACAATAACTTAGGATGAATAATAGGACGTTTTGTAAATGGAATCTTATCCCCAATTTCAGCGATTAATATTGTCTTTCCTTCCTTAATCAAATATAAAGCAGCGGAATCAATGTGAGGACTATTTAATTCTATGATATGACTTTGACTTTCATTAATTATATCTGATATGTTGAAAGTTACCCAGAAGTAATCTGTACTTAGTCCGTGGGAAACCTTACTATTAATTTGCTTTATATTTTTTTTACGTATTGACAGGAGAACCTCCTCCGAACTCATTTTGGCAGGAGTAACAAAAACGGTTGTTTTATCATTTATATTGACACCATACTGAAAATCTCCCTGTGCTAACAAGGATAAAAAACTAAAATTTAATAAAAGTAGAAATATAAAAAAATTCATTTTCACCCAAGTAAACCGAGACTAAATTAATATAAAAAACGCAATATATATACTAAGACTAAGCTATCAAAAAACTAAAACTCAATATAACTATAGTTTTACTATTTTTTTATTTTTTTGAGGTATTTAAGTATAAATTAAAAGGTACAAAAAGAAATAAAAACCCAATGATAACGGCATGTTTCCACCTCTTTTTACCCTTAAATTCCAATGGAAGCACAGGTATATCTATCAGGTGTATGAAGGACGATTTTCTTGATTGCTGATAAACAGCAACATCAAGAATTTCTTCATTTATTTTTAACTTTAATTGAGCCTCTTCTATATTTTTTTCCAGCTTTTCCAAAAGGAACTGATCTTCAAAAAAAACAAGGTTTCTTGATTGATTTTTTTTAGCGTACCATACCATCTGAGCATTTTTTATTTCAGCTTTGATATTGACCCATTGCCTGCGAAGCGTTGTAATATACCTTTCAAGCTCCTTAGATTTTTCGGTTTCATAAAATTTCAATAAACTTTCCAGCAGCTTTTCAGGAAAATAATAAGAAAAAAGTGGTTGGTCATGATGCATTTCAATAAAGTACATGGAACCCATTTCTTCTAATTTACCAACGAGCAGATGACTTTTTTTTAATGTTTTGATAGTCATATTGGTCAGGCTATCTTTTGAGTTTGCCGGCAAGGAAATCAAACTTTCCTTCCCTAAAAGAGATAGCAGGTTCCTTCCCTTCAATGCAATAATTGGGCTAAGAAGCGCCTCTTTTATGATCATATCCGATTGAAGAATAATTCGAAGATTATCGCCATTTAACAGTTTTGAGGAAGGATTTCCGGTCGTATTCACACCAGAATAATGCAAAAGATGCTCCTCCTCTGTATTATCCGATGGTCTGTCAATTACAAAAGTTAGCCGGGATAAATATTGTACCTTTTTCAGAAAATGGGCATAGGAAAATCCTACAGCACCCCCGATGACGAAAAATAATAAAAATGTAAACTTATTTTTTAATATCTGATTATACCAGCTCACCAATACATCTACCAAATAATCTATGGTAATGATTTTAGTGGGATTCAATGGTATATTTTCGTCTTTTGGGGTGTCAGCTATTGTTTTCATCTGTTCAGATATACTAGAAACAGAGAAAGAGTAGTCGTTATCCCTAATATTCTATCTGTTATTTTACCCCAATCGATTTGGTTTCTTACCCGGCTATCTGGGCTGTTTTCTGCCGACACTTTAATGATATCACCTGACATTACCTTTAACTCGTTCTTTGACAAATCCTTTAAATTTGCAGATACCAACTCTCCTGTCAATCTTGAAATAGTAACCGTCCCATTGATTTTCGACGTAAGAATTGGGCCACCAAATTGATCCAAATACCATTTGACCCCATAATTACCTTTAAATGCTACCGGAATAAATCGCATGGAAGTATCCATTCCAAATTGTTTGTAATCTGGCACTTCCAAAAAAACAATATTATTTGTTTCCTCTATATATACTGAATCATTGTGCTGCAAAATAGGATCATAATTTACGTTATGGGGAAATTTAAGAGCTGATTGAAGATTAAATGGTTGTTCAAAACGCCCCTTTATATTTCTTATCAGTTTACCATGCAAAATCGTTGAATCTACGGTAAGGCCGCCTGCATCCAATATCAAATCAGATAGAAAATAAGGTTGTTTGTCTGAAAAATGGTTCCCAAAACGTTGTATATTTCCGGATAAGAAAACGGTTTTTGTGGCCGTAAGATTTTTCTTACTTCTTACCATTATCATATCTCCAGGCATTAATTTGAAAGCACTTGATTCATCTTTAAATGAAAATGAATCAGATAATGGTATAATTATTTTGGTAAGTGCAGGTATATTTTCCTTGTAAATAGTCCGAAAAATTTCAACGTTACTGATATCGGCGCCATCAGTTATTCCACCAGAAAGCCGGAACATATCCTGTAATTTCAGGGAAGGGTCAAATGCAAATTCTTGTGGGAATTTCACGGCACCAAACAGAC
>CAMDWC010000375.1 GCA_945878825.1 Haliscomenobacter hydrossis DSM 1100 | reverse complement strand
CCAGGTAAACACGAAATTTTTTACACGTCAGAGATAGATGAAATAAAAATAAGCCATGAAGCTTTAAATAGAAATGGATTCTCTCTTGGAGCTCTTTATGCTGCGAATTGGATAAAAGGAAACAAGGGGGTTCATCATTTTGCAGATATATTATCGCTACAACTCAGCTAATTTTTCAAGTAGCCAATTTTTTGAGGCAATATTATTCATTTGCTCTAATTCTAAGGTTAATTTCTGTTTCGCTTTCTCATCCTTAGGCGTCATTCTGGCCAGTTTTTTAGCAATAGAAACAAAGTTTCTGTAAAGTACCTTTCTGGCCTCAGGAATTTCGTTATTTCTATTTAAAAATGCTCTAAAGCTGTCGAATAAAAAAAATAAAGCATCTGTTTCACCCGTATCGTAGTAGGTACAAATTAACATGGTTTTTGAATTTAAATTATATATATAATCATCGTATTCAACAGATTGTAGTGTTTTTATTACAAGGTCATACTTTTTTTGATAAAAATATAGCTGGGCAAGATTAAATGATAATGAATTATGCCTTTGATTTTCAGGAAGTAGCGGGGCATAATCAGTTATAAATGCTTCTATCCAGTTAAATTCCTTTAATCGAAGACCAATAAGCACAATATTTTTAAAGTGATAAGGAGAGAATGATTGATCTTCCAGTAAAATATCTTGTGATACTACTTCTTTGTAAAAATCAAAAAGTTGAGATATAAATTTACTATTTCCTTTGTTTATTTGCAAAGAACAATAGTTAATCATTGTAGAATATATTTCTGCCAACTCTTTTTTGGGAAAAAGTGGATTATTCTCGGAAACAGATTGTCGAAGTGAAAAGTAGTTTTCCTCATTAGCAGAATCAATGTATAAATTCAATAATTTTGAATATAATAAAATACTGGGCACATTTTCATAGCCCTTTAATTTTATCATGTTCAGGACTTCTTCAATGTAGGTCAATTTATAGGTGTGTATAGCCAAGTTTTGTAGTTCTATTTCTTTGCAGAATAAACGTAATTTTTCAGATAAATAAAAGACGTCCAGAGATTCGTTTATTTCCTCAATATTAGAACGAATATTTCTATCGCCCTCTAAATTTAGAATTTCATAATTATTTCGTTCCAGTGAATAACGTTGTAAAAATGCCTGAGAATGTCTGAATTCGTTAGCTTCAATGCGAATACGTGCACTTTTTACACTGCTTTTTGTCAGACTAATTAATTTTCTTTCGTTTATGACCTCTAATAAATATAAATCTTGAACTATGGGGTCTCTTTGATATAGATCAAAAGACAAAAATTTTGTCAATAACTTGAAAAGATCAGAAAAGTATTTCCTTAATCTAATATCATCAAATGGAATTCCCTTAAAGATTTTTTTCCAAAGTATTATTTTTTCGGGTAGTTCATTTGGATTTTTACTAATATGTTCATCTATAAAATTAAAAATTGAAACCAAATTTTCATCACTATTGAAAAATGGAGATATTAAGAATTTTTTTAATCTATTTCGATCTGTCTTGTCCAGATGTATGAGTGTTTTAATTAATTTTGAGTCTTTCATAAATGTATGAGTCTAAAAGTTAAATTTATATTAAAATAAACGTTATTTGGAATTTAATTGTATATTTGTAAATATAAATTATGTCCTAATTTCAATTAGCATGCATTTAAAAATAACCTTTCTGGCATTCACCTGTTTTGTCTTCTCTAATCTTTCTGCTCAGTCATCGATTGATGTAGTAAAAAATAAGAACGACAAATTTGGTCTTGTTGAGGCTGATGTAAATACTACGCCAACACATACTAATCCAGTTTCTGGCTCAATCACCTTGGTATCGTCTGGAAACATTCATAAATTTTATTATAGCCCTAATAAAGATTTCATTGGTCAAGATACCTTTTCTGTCAATTTTTTGTTAAGAAATATTCCTACTACTACCCGTTTCAATGTTACGGTTAGACAGGCAAAGGTAATTTCAATACCTGATTTATACGCTTATGATTTTGTCAAAGGGGGTGAGCAACTTATGTCAGTTACAGAAAATGATATAGATGAGGAAACGGGGCTAAAACCAAATATAAGTCTTATTACTTCTAAAAATAATGGTGTTTTTACCATTGCAGTTGATCGCAAAGATATTTTATTTACGCCTGTTGTTGGGTTTTCAGGGGTAGCAAACATCACCTATTTAGTTTGTAACGTTACGAATGAGGTATGTTCACAAACCACAGCTTCCATTATAGTGCCTAATCCGAAAGATACCTTCGAAGTTTTTACACCAAAGTTTTCACCGATAAATTTACCTATTCCAAAAGATTTTACCTTGCAAGGCGCCATATCAAATGGAACAATAAAAACCGATGGACATTTCCAGGTGTTTACGCCTAATTCCAGTTTTGAAGGTAAAGAAAGTATGCTCTTTAAAAATGCATTAACCAATCAACAAATTTTTGTCAACGTAAATGTTTTGTCAAAGCGCAAAAATCTTTATGCCTTTGATGATTTTACTTCACTTACCCCAGGCTCTTCAGTTTCTAATTGGAATTTGCTGACAAATGACAATATTAAGAGTAATCCTTCTTTTAGAATTATTTCGCAGCCTAAATTTGGTAAATTATCCTCTATAGAGGGAAGCAGAGTTACTTATGAAGCGCCAAATGGTTCAAATTTTTCAGGGGTAGATCAATTCACCTATGAACTTTCTCAGGATGGGTTGGATATGGAAATGGCTACCGTATATATTAAGGTAAGTAAATTTGAACCTGTTTCTTCTGTATTTAATTTTTATACACCAAAAGGTGTTACCCTGAAAGTGGGGAATACTTTTCCTTCTTCAGTGAACAATATAAAGTTAGAAATTAAGAAAAGAGGTAATGGTGATTTGGTTGTAAATGCAGATGATAATAATACATTAACATACAATCCTCTGAATATTAATTCAGGCGCTGATAGTAACTGGGAAATTGACTATTTAGTATCCGATAAAGTGGTTTCAACGGTTAAGTTAATATTTAATATTCTTAATGAATCCTCTGTAACAACTCCTTGTTTTGGGGCTGATTGTGTTTGGAGTGGCGATACAAATAATGATGGTATTGTTTCATTAAGTGATTTGTTACCTATCGGGAGGTATCTTGGTAGTGTTCAATCTTCTGATGGTCCTTCTACTACTGAATCCTGGTACGGTAAGAAAGCGTCAGGCTGGGACAATGTGTCTGCATTAAAATATGTAAATACCAATGGCGATCGATTTATTACCGATGCTGATACTTTAGCAGTAAGAAAATATTTGGGTAATACTCATGGCATCATCGCAAAGGATATTCCTATCCAAAATTTTACAGTTAAATTAAAAGGTAGTACATCTGTGAAACCTGGTGAAGCTGTAAATCTTGAGGTATTTATCGGGGA
>CAMDWC010000374.1 GCA_945878825.1 Haliscomenobacter hydrossis DSM 1100 | reverse complement strand
GCATTGAACGCGGAAGGAGAAAGCATGTGCACCTCATCAATAATAAAAACTTTATACTTACCTTGCTGAGGTTGAAAACGAACCTGATCTATTAAACTTCGAATATGCTCGACGGAATTGTTCGACGCAGCATCTAATTCTGTAATATTAAAAGAGGCATTATCACTAAAGGAACGACAGGAAGAACACGCGAGACAGGGCTCATGGTCAGCCGTTGGTTGCTGGCAATTGATAACTTTTGCCAAAATACGGGCACAAGTCGTTTTTCCAACGCCTCTTGGACCACAAAACAAAAAAGCATGAGCGAGATGATTACTGCGCAGCGCATTTTTCAAAGTAAGGGTAACATGCTCTTGTCCAACGACATCTGTAAACAGAGCTGGTCTATACTTTCTCGCCGATACCACAAAATCACTCATAATTTTTTGTTCTTGAGTGGTAAAAATAAGCAAATTATCGACGCCGTACAAATTGGTTTTTATTCTGACCTAAGTAAATGTATTTTTGTCCTGAAATAAATTTTATGAAAATAACGATTGCGCAATTAAATTACCACGTTGGAGATTTTTCAGGTAATCTGGAAAAGATGAAAAATGCTGTGGAAATAGCTAAAAATGAAGGGAGTGACCTCATTTGCTTTGCTGAATTGGCCACTTGTGGATACCCTCCCAGAGATTTTTTGAACTTTGCCGATTTTATACATAAAGCGGACGAATGCGTTAAGGAATTGGCAAAATGTGCTATCGACATTGCCATTTTACTTGGCTCCCCTACCCGAAATCCAGTCCCTGAAGGAAAAGATTTATATAATTCAGGTTATTTTCTGGAAAATGGGCAAATCTCTTTTATTCAGCATAAGTCTCTGTTGCCAACGTATGACGTGTTCGACGAATACAGGTATTTTCAACCTGCTGATTATTTTTCTACTTTCATGTATAAAGGTGTTCGCATTGCCCTGACTATTTGTGAAGATATGTGGAATGTGGGCAATGAAAATCCTTTATATACGATTTGTCCGATGGATGAACTAATGAAGGAAAAGCCTGACTTGATGATCAATCTGTCGGCCTCCCCTTTCGCTTATGATCATGCGCCGGAAAGAATTCACGTATTGCGAACCAATGTTTTGCGTTATCAATTACCCCTTTTTTATGTGAATCAGGTGGGTGCCCAAACGGAATTAATTTTTGATGGAGGCTCTCTGGTTTTTTCACAAAATGGAAAAATATTCGATGAATTACCATTTTTTGAAACCTGCATCCGGACCTATTCCTTAGATGAGGTAAAGGCGAATAAGGAAAACAACGAAATTTCAAAGGACAAATATCCGTTAATTCACGATGCCTTAATACTTGGTTTGAAGGATTATTTTGGAAAAGTGGGCTTATCCAAAGCCATTCTCG
Source organism: Haliscomenobacter hydrossis DSM 1100 (assembly GCA_945878825.1). Taxonomy (GTDB): domain Bacteria; phylum Bacteroidota; class Bacteroidia; order Chitinophagales; family Saprospiraceae; genus BJGN01. Next base: position 2,030 of record CAMDWC010000374.1, on the reverse strand, counting down.
GTCTCTCTGGAGGCATAGACTCTGCCGTTACAGCGGTGCTGGCAACGCGTGCATTAGGGAAGGAAAATGTATCTGTTCTCCTAATGCCCTCCGAATTTTCGTCTGATCATTCTATTGAAGACGCGCGAATTTTAGCTGAAAATCTGGGCATTTCCTATACCATTTTTCCCATTAATGAATTGTATAACAGTTGGTTGAAAAATCTGGAACCTCATTTTAAAAATTTACCTTTTGGACTGGCGGAAGAGAATTTACAAGCCAGAATTCGGGGTACTTTGTTGATGGCATTTTCCAATAAATTTGGCCCCATATTGCTTAATACCAGTAATAAAAGTGAAATGGCGGTGGGTTATGGCACTTTATATGGCGACATGTGCGGCGGACTTTCTGTTATCGGCGATGTATATAAAACGGAAGTTTATGAATTAGCGGCTTATATGAATAAAGATGAGGTCGTTATACCCATAAATACTTTGACCAAACCACCGAGTGCAGAATTACGTCCAAATCAAAAAGATGCGGACAGTTTACCGGATTATGCCGTGTTGGACAAAATTCTTTATTTATATATCGAAAAAAATCAGGGACCTAATGAAATAATTTCCGCAGGATTTGATGCTACCCTGGTTGCCAGAATTTTAAGACTAGTCAATATCTCAGAGTTTAAAAGACACCAAACTGCGCCCGTTTTGCGCATTTCTCCTAAAGCATTTGGCATGGGAAGACGTATGCCTATTGAAGGAAAATATTTAAATATAAAATGATGAATGTACCCATTCCTGAATATCCTGAAGTAAACAGAGGTATTTTATTGGTTAAACCAACAGACGTATTTTTTACTTATTTAAAATCGAAGGGATTCAATGAAACCGACGCTTTGCAGCCCGACGATTGGGAACCAACCATTTATCTCGTTCCTGAAATGGATAGTCCGTTAGAGGAAGACGAATGGACAAAATCGAACTATAAGTCCCTGTTTAGCCACTTATTAGCACAAACACCGTTAGATGAAAAGGACTATCCACCAATAAATGATTTACCGCTTTTTGAATCATGGTTCAACTGCGAATTTATCATTGGTATATTCGATATGGTTAAAGGACCTTTAGGAAGAGGTTAATTTTATTTATATTTGTGTAAAATAAATTTACAATGGCAGGCGAAAAAATAATTTTTTCTATGGAGGGGGTCACAAAGACCTTTCCACCTCAAAAACAAGTGCTTAAAAATATTTGGTTATCCTTCTTTTATGGTGCAAAAATTGGCGTTCTCGGCTTAAACGGTTCGGGAAAGTCAACATTGCTAAAAATTATCGCTGGATTAGACCAGAATTATCAGGGAAAAATTCAATTTGATGGAACTTATAAGATTGGTTATCTGGCGCAGGAACCTGTCTTAGATGAAACTAAAACGGTTCGCGAAATTGTGGAGGAAGCCGTTCAGTCACTGATTAATATGCTTCGCGAATATGAGGATATAAATCTGAAGTTATCTGAACCTATCGACGGTGACGAAATGATGAAACTCATAGATAAGCAAGGCGAATTAATGGATAAACTGGAGAGCAATAATGCCTGGGAACTCGATCACCGTTTAGAAACGGCGATGGAAGCGCTTCGTTGTCCAGAGGGACATGTTCCCGTCAAGGTATTGTCGGGTGGAGAAAGACGCCGGGTGGCTCTTTGCCGTTTATTACTCAGTAATCCGGATATTCTATTGTTAGACGAACCTACGAATCACCTCGACGCTGAATCCGTTGATTGGTTAGAACAATTTTTACAAAACTTCCCTGGAACCGTTATTGCCGTTACACACGACCGCTATTTTCTGGACAATGTGGCAGGATGGATATTGGAATTGGATAGAGGCGAGGGCATTCCCTGGCAAGGAAATTATTCCTCTTGGTTAGACCAAAAATCAAAACGATTAGAGCAGGAGGAAAAATCTGATTCTAAAAGAAGAAGAACGTTAGAACGCGAGTTAGAATGGATAAAACTGGCCCCAAAAGCTCGTCAGGCAAAAGGCAAGGC
>CAMDWC010000373.1 GCA_945878825.1 Haliscomenobacter hydrossis DSM 1100 | reverse complement strand
GCTGAAGAATCGCTGCATCACATAGCTGGTTATTGTGTGCATAATGATGTTTCCGAAAGAGAATTTCAGTTGGAAAGAGGTGGCACCTGGGACAAAGGCAAAGGTTGTGACACTTTCGCCCCGATGGGTCCCTTTTTAGTGACGCCCGAAGAAGCTGGCGATGTACATAATTTACCCATCTGGCTTTCTTTAAATGGAGTGAAAGTTCAAAATAGTAATACTTCTAATCTGGTTTTTTCCATTCCTGAACTCATTTCTTATATCAGCCGCTTTATGACGCTGCTTCCTGGTGATGTCATTTCAACGGGAACGCCTCCAGGGGTAGGTCTCGGATTTAAACCTCCTATATATCTGAAACCCGGCGATGTCATGGAACTGGGCATTGAGGGATTGGGTACAATGAGGCAGGTTGCTATTGATTTTTCCCTGGATTATGAAATGCCAAAAATGTAATCTACCATGGATTTAGGACTAAAAGGTAAGCATATATTGGTATCAGGTGGAGCAAAAGGTATTGGCGCAGGTATTGTTCAAATTTTATCTGAAGAAGGTGCCATTCCAATTATTATCGGGCGAAATGAAGAAGATAATTTAAAAATGTTGGAAAGCATTGGAAATAAGGGCTTTACCATTACTGCCGATTTAATCCATCCGGAAGCGTGTGCCGACGCTGTTCAACAGGCCGTAAAACTGGCTGGCAGTATAGACGGATTGGTAAATAATGCTGGTGTAAATGATGGGATTGGTCTTGAAAAAGGCAATTATATTGACTTTATCGCTTCTCTTCACCGAAATTTAGTACACTATTATTTATTGGCTCAACATGCCCTTCCTTATTTAAAGAAATCGAAAGGAGCCATCGTTAATATCACCTCTAAAACAGCAGAAACAGGCCAAGGAAATACTTCCGCCTATGCCGCTGCGAATGGGGGCAGAAATGCCCTGACCCGGGAATGGGCCGTTGAATTATTACCTTATCAGATTCGGGTAAATGCCGTGGTCGTAGCTGAAAGCTGGACGCCATTATATGAAAAATGGCTGAATACTCTGCCGGAGCCTGAGAAAATGCTTAAAAAAATCAATCAGAGAATTCCGTTGGAAAACAGGATGACCACTTGTGAGGAAATCGGACAGATGGTAGCCTTTCTTTTATCGGAAAAATCAAGCCATACCACAGGTCAGTTAATTCATGTCGATGGTGGATATGTGCATTTGGATAGAGCCATAGATTGATATTGTTTTGGTCTTTATATTAATTCTTACATCATGAAATTAATCACGGTAAAAGCAACGATTAATGCTCCAATTTCACAAGTTTGGGAATATTGGACAAGTGCTCATCACGTAACCAAATGGAATTTTGCCAGTCCTGATTGGCATTGTCCATCGGCAGAAAATAATCTTGTAGAGGGAGGAGAATTTCATCATCTAATGGCAGCAAAAGATGGTTCTTTTCAATTTGATTTTTGGGGTACTTATCAGAAAATTGAACCTCAAAAATCAATAGAAATACTCTTAGGCGATGGTCGGAAAATGTTTGTTTCCTTCGAAAAATCAGGAGATCAAACCATTCTCGAGGAGCGATTTGAACCTGAGAATGAAAATTCCGAAGAATTACAGCAAGCGGGCTGGCAGGCTATTTTATATAACTTTAAGGAATATGTAGAGTCCTCTTTAACACCCTCTTGATTAAAATGGAACATTTATACCCTGTCTTGTGGATTTTTGGCTCCGTTTTAGCCCTCATTATATTAACATCGAAATATAAAGTTCACGCCTTTATCGTCCTATTTTTGGTATCCCTCCTTTTAGCCCTGGCGACAATGCCTGTGGCGAATGTTTTACCATTGATGAAAGAAGGATTTGGAAAAACGATAGGAAATATTGGTTTTCTAATTATTTCAGGATCATTCATTGCTATCATACTGGAAAAAACCGGAGCAGCATCGATCATGGCAAAATGGTTTTTATCGAAATTAGGCCATAAAAATGCACCCTTATCTTTAGGCATGACGGGATTTTTAAGCGGCTTACTCTTGTTTTGCGATACAGGATTTATACTCCTCAGTTCTTTAACCAAAGGGATTTCGGAAAAATCGAACTATTCCGTGCCTTTTCTGAATGGGATATTGGCTATTTCCCTATTTTCCGTTCATTGCCTGACCCCCACCCATCCGGGTATGTTAGGAGCTATTGGTATAATACCTGTTGATTTTGGGCAGGTCTTATTTTTCGGCTCTTTACTGGCCCTACCTGGCTTATTTCTTAGTTATCAATGGTTAAAATATGCCGACAGGAAGTGGAGCGAAGAAATAACAGTTAAAATACCCCTGCAAATTGATACCCCTCTTCCAGAAGAAGAAAACTTACCTGTTTTCAAGGCATTTTTGCCTATACTACTCCCTTTATTACTGCTATTTATTGCTTCATTCATAACCATTGTAAAAATAAATTTTCTACCAGAAGGTCTTACATCTATTTTCTTATTTATAGGTCAAGCTCCGGTTTCGTTAAGCATAGGCGCTTTGATTTCCGTTTATTTGTTAAAAAACAGAGCTATTCCGGAGATAAATACCATCATGGAGAGAGCCATTGAAAAAGCGGGAAGTATCTTAGTCATAACCGCCAGTGGAGGCGTATTTGGCTTGGTTATCAAGGAATTAATGCAAGATTTACCCTTAAATCAATGGCTTGGAGGTATGGGATTAGGCCTTTTTATTCCCTTTTTGATAGCCTCTTTCCTTAAAATAGCCCAGGGCTCATCTACCATCGCCGTTTTAACTACCGCCGCCTTGATTAGCCCCATGTTGGAAACCATAGGTATGGATTCAGCATCAGGACAATTAATGGTTGTATTAGCTATGGGCGCAGGATCCATGGTATTTTCCCATGCCAATGACTCTTATTTTTGGGTAATTACCCAGTTCTCCGGCATATCTTCTAACACCACCCTTCGATATTTTTCAACAGCTTCATTCATTATGGGGATTACCAGTATGTCAACTATTTTTCTTATTAATTTTTTATTTTTTTAAAAATCCGGAACGAAACTGATTTGATAGGCTATATTTAATTGATATTAATTTTAATCACTCAATTTATTAGTTATGAAAGCCATTTCTTTTTTAAAAGTACTTCCCATTATCGGATTATTTTCTGGAACCTTATTAGCACAAGAATTTCCAAAACCTGAAGAAAAGCCAGATTTTCAATTTATTTCCACTGACGGCCTATCAGAATTAAAGGGTCATACTTCAAGACCCATTCCAAATCAGTACATTGTCATTTTAAATCCAACTGTAGCAAAGACAGCCCTCCAGGTATTTGCCACTGAATCTGTTGCAACAGAAGAGGAGCAAATAAAAAGAGGTTTGGAGATTCAACGAGTGGCTCAAAATAGTATCATTGCTATTGCCCAAAAACTTGGCATTTCCCA
>CAMDWC010000372.1 GCA_945878825.1 Haliscomenobacter hydrossis DSM 1100 | reverse complement strand
GCTGGAAAAACAACCTTATGTTCTCAATTAGCTAAACAATTCGGTTGGCAAGTTCATTATGAGAGCACAGATGATAATCCATATCTTGTAGATTTTTATACTGATATGCGCAGGTGGTCATTTAATTTACAAATTTATTTCCTGCATACTCGTTATAACCAGATAATGCAAATTTTAAATGGCGATGTTACCGTCATCCAAGACCGTACCATTTATGAGGACGCTAATATTTTTGCTCCAAATTTGCATGATATGGGACTTATGACAGGAAGAGATTTTAATAATTATATTTCTTTGTTTAATTCTATGACGGCCTATATTCAACCGCCTGATTTGTTAATTTACCTTAAGGCCAGTATTCCAACGCTAGTTGATCACATACAAACCAGAGGAAGAGAATATGAGGGAAGTATCAGTATTGATTATTTGAAAAAATTAAATGAAAGATATGAAAATTGGATAAGTGAATACAAATTGGGTAGATTACTTGTCATTTCTACCGATGAATTAGATTTTGTTAATAAACAAGAAGATTTAGGTACTGTTATTCAATCAGTAAGGACCCAATTACATGGTTTGTTTTAAATTATTACTTAATGAATATTGATAATTACCGAAATATTCTCGATAAACTGTCACCTTATGGAGCAAAGTTAATCGTTGTATCAAAATATAAAAGTTTCGACGAAATAGAAACTGTAAAAAATTGGGGGCAAAATATTTTTGGTGAAAACAGAGTGCAGGAACTCGTCGCAAAAAATGAGTTGCATGGTATTAATTTAGAATGGCATCTTATTGGTTCTTTACAAAAAAACAAAGTAAAATCGATCATTCCTATCGTCAAACTTATTCATTCTGTAGATTCACTTTCATTACTGCAAGAAATAAATAAACAAGCGGAAAAACACGAGATTGTTCAGGACTGTCTTTTACAAATTAAAATTGCTAAGGAAGACACAAAACAGGGATTATTACCATCAGAGTTAAAGGCTTTTTTGTCCGATGAAACTTTTGGAGAAATGAAAAATATTCAAATCAGGGGTTTAATGGGTATGGCCACAAATACAGAGGATAGTCAACAGATTCGGTCTGAATTTAAACAGTTAAGAATTCTTTTCGAAGACATAAAGCAAGCGTATTTTTCTAACAGCCCACTCTTTTCTGAAATTTCCGCTGGTATGTCAGATGACTTTCCCTTAGCATTAGACGAAGGAAGTACCTTGGTAAGAATAGGTAGTTTGATTTTTAATCCTTAAAAAGAAAAAATGCATATTTTCTCAAAAACCATCTTGGTTTTTTGTATTCTATTTTTGATAAATAGTTGTAAATCAAGTACAACAGTAAGTTACGAATTAGATCAAAATGGTAAGGAATTGCAAGATTATCCAACAAATATAATTTTACTTATAGGTGATGGTATGGGATTAACCCAGATTTCAGCCGCAATGTACAGTAATAATAATCGCTTGGCTTTAGCTAAATTTCCTGTCATTGGATTTCATAAATCTCACGCTGCGAATGAATTAATAACAGATTCAGCAGCAGGAGGCACAGCTATTGCCTGTGGTATAAAAACCAACAATGGAAATATTGGAACGGATGAAAATGGACATTCAACCGAAAGTATCCTTGAAGAATTAGATTCAATGGATTATTCTACAGGAATGATTGTGACATCCACCATTGTACATGCTACGCCGGCAGCTTTTGCTGCGCATCAAGCTCGACGTGAAATGTATGAGGAGATTGCTTTAGATTATTTAAATGCAAACGTCGATTTATTGATTGGTGGAGGTCGCCTATATTTTCAGAATAGAGAAATGGATGACAGAGATTTAGTCAATGAATTTGAAAATAAAGGCTATGTTGTAATGGATCAATTGTACACTACTATGAATAAAATTAAATGGCCCTTAGATAAAAATTTACTCTACTTTACGGCAGATAAACAACCTTTAACTGTCAGTGGCGGAAGAGATTATCTATCATTTGCTGTAAGACAAGGCGTTCAATATTTAGAACAAAAAAGCAATAAAGGTTTTTTCTTATTAGTTGAAGGCTCACAAATAGATTGGATGAACCACGCCAATGACGGGCGGGGTGTTGTAATGGAAACGTTAGATTTTGACCGAGCCATTTGGGAAGCAATACAGTATGCCAATAGAAAAGGAAATACTTTAGTTTTAGTAACTGCCGACCACGAATCTGGAGGTATGAGTATTGAAGCTGATTCCAGAATGAATAAATTAAAATATGGATTCACCACCAATGGACACACTGCAGCCATGATTCCAGTATTCGCTTATGGTCCTGGCTCAAATTTATTTCGTGGTATCTATGAAAACACCTCCATATATCATAAAATGAGAAGTGCCCTTGGATTAAAGGATAAAATTAATCCTCTTTCTCCCAATCCATCGTCCGAGTAACCGCTTTTTTCCAGCCTTTATACCTTTTTTCTTTTTCGGCCTCAGGCATTTTAGGTGTAAATGCCTGATCAAGTTGCCATTGTTTAGATATATCTGACATTGTCCAAAAGCCAGTAGCCAAACCAGCCAGATATGCGGCCCCCAAAGCCGTTGTTTCAAATATTCTTGGACGTTGAACGGGTACACCAAGGATATCAGATTGGAACTGCATTAAAAGGTTATTTGCGCAAGCACCGCCATCTACTCTTAACAGAAGTAATTTTTGTCCCGCATCTATTTCCATAGCTTCGAGAACATCTCTGGTTTGAAAGGCTAACGACTCAAGCGTGGCTCTTATCAGGTGTGATTTTGACGTACCACGGGTCAAACCAAAAATGGCTCCTCTCGCGTACATATCCCAATACGGAGCACCTAAGCCTACAAAAGCAGGTACTACATAAACACCTTCAGAGTCAATGATTTTTGATGAATAAAACTCAGAATCAGCAGATTCATCAATTAATTTAAGACTATCCCTTAGCCATTGTACCGCAGCACCGGCAATAAAAACACTACCTTCTAATGCATAGGAAATTTTCCCGTTTAAACCCCAGGCAATCGTAGTTAATAACCCTGCTTTGGATACTATAGGTTTCTCCCCTGTATTCATGAGCATAAAACAGCCCGTTCCATAGGTGTTCTTTGCTTGACCAGGATTGAAACAGGCCTGGCCAAATAAGGCTGCCTGTTGATCACCTGCTACGCCACTAACAGGAATTTCAATACCAAATAATGATGCCTCCGTATGACAAAACACACCACTACTTGAAAGCACGTTAGGTAAAATATATTTTGGAATATCTAATTCTTTGAGTAAATATTCATCCCATTCTAAAGACAAAATATTAAAAATCATTGTTCTGGATGCATTGGAATAGTCGGTAGCATGAACTTTACCGCCACTCAATTTCCAAATAAGCCAACTATCAATGGTACCAAATAAAATATCCCCGGATAGCGCCTTTTCTT
>CAMDWC010000371.1 GCA_945878825.1 Haliscomenobacter hydrossis DSM 1100 | reverse complement strand
TGCCTTTTCTGAATGGGATATTGGCTATTTCCCTATTTTCCGTTCATTGCCTGACCCCCACCCATCCGGGTCTGTTAGGAGCTATTGGTATAATACCTGTTGATTTTGGGCAGGTCTTATTTTTCGGCTCTTTACTGGCCCTACCTGGCTTATTTCTTAGTTATCAATGGTTAAAATATGCCGACAGGAAGTGGAGCGAAGAAATAACAGTTAAAGTACCCCTGCAAATTAATGCCCCTCTTCCTGAAGAAGAAAACTTACCTGTTTTCAAGGCATTTTTGCCTATACTACTCCCTTTATTACTGCTATTTATTGCTTCATTCATAACCATTGTAAAAATAAATTTTCTACCAGAAGGTCTTACCTCTATTTTCTTATTTATAGGTCAAGCTCCGGTTTCGTTAAGCATAGGCGCTTTGATTTCCGTTTATTTGTTAAAAAACAGAGCTATTCCGGAGGTTAATACCATCATGGAGAGAGCCATTGAAAAAGCGGGAAGTATCTTAGTCATAACCGCCAGTGGAGGCGTATTCGGATTGGTTATCAAAGAATTGATGCAAGATTTACCCTTAAATCAATGGCTTGGAGGTATGGGATTAGGCCTTTTCATTCCCTTTTTGATAGCCTCATTCCTTAAGATAGCCCAGGGCTCCTCTACCATCGCCGTTTTAACTACCGCCGCCTTGATTAGCCCCATGCTGGAAACCATAGGATTGGATTCAGCATCCGGACAATTAATGGTTATATTAGCTATGGGCGCAGGATCTATGGTATTTTCCCATGCCAATGATTCTTATTTTTGGGTAATTACCCAGTTCTCCGGCATATCATCTAATACCACCCTTCGCTATTTTTCAACAGCCTCATTCATTATGGGAATTACCAGTATGTCAACTATTTTTCTTATTTATTTTTTATTTTTTTAAAAATCCGGAACGAAACTGATTTGATAGGCTATATATAATTGAAATTAATTTTAATCACCATAATTGAACGTTTTATGAAAACAGATTCTTTTTTAAAAATTCTAGCAGTTAGTTTGTTATCCTCTCTAACTATAATGGCTCAAGAATATCCCAATCCAGAATGGGCGCCTGATTTCAAAGTCATTAATGCTGCCGGTCCGGCTAATATAAGCGGTCATACTTCTCGACCTATTCCAAACCAGTACATTGTGCTATTAAACCCAATCCAAGGAATCAAAACAGCACTACAGGTATTTGCCACTGAATCTATTACAACAGAAGATGAGCAGATAAAAAGAGGTTTGGCGCTTCAACGAGAGGCTCAAAACAGTATCATTGCTATTGCCCAAAAACTTGGCATTGCTTCATCTAGCATTTTAGGATTTTACAGTGGCGTAAATTTAGGATTTTTTGCCACAATACCTGACGCTGTTGCTCAGAGGCTGATGGCAAATATCAAGCAATTTCCCGAAGTTAATTCCATTACACAAGATCAAACTGTCGCCCGGACGGGTGAGCTAACAAAGAGCACCGTTCCCCTTCTAATTAAAAAGTCACAGAGTACTCCTTGGGGTATTTCTTGGACAGGTTGGGGAAATTATACTGGTAAAAGAAAAGCCTGGATATTGGACACCGGCATTGATTTACAGCACGCAGATTTAAATGTAGTGAGTATGTCGCCTTTAGCAATGTCTTTCATACCGAGCGAAACAGTTCAAGATGGACATGGTCACGGAACCCATGTTGCTGGAACAATTGCTGCTAAAAATAATACTTTTGGCGTGGTAGGTGTTGCCGCAGGAGCACGAGTAGTGCCAGTAAAAGTTTTAGCTAATTCTGGATTTGGATCGTGGGGTGGCGTATTGTCAGGCGTCAATCATGTTGCAACTTATGGAGTTTCAGGCGATGTTGTTAACATGAGTTTAGGTGGAGCTGGCTCTTACCCTATTTTGGAAAATGCCATTACTACTTTAGCCAGTACAAGAAAAATATTCTTTAGTCTCGCCGCAGGTAATAACAATATAAACGCTAATGGCTTTACCCCTGCGAGAGCAAACGGTATAAACGTTTTCACTATTTCCGCCACAGATGTTAAGTGCAATATAACTAGTTTTTCAAATTTTGGAAATCCACCGATAGACTTTGCGGCGCCTGGTCTAGATATCCTATCTACTTACACAGGAAATGCTTATGCGACCATGAGCGGAACATCCATGGCAGCACCTCACGTTGCAGGTATTCTGCTGATGAACAACGGTATTATTTTAAGTGGCGGCTGTTGTGGGGGAAAACTTTGCACAGATAAAGATTCCGTCAAAGATTTTGCAGCTAAAAAATAATTAGTTCCCTGAAATTATAAATCCCATGAAATAAAGAGGTTTTCCAAAAAGGAAAGCCTCTTTTCCTTTTTGGAAAAAGAGAAGCATAAAGAAAAATAAAAATGATTTACCAGAAAGTAATAAATTTGGGATTCATTCTAAAAAATTCAAATAAAAACGATTGCCTTTCATACATTACATCACATCCAGATGATTATCCCGAGCCTATTGAACTTTCCATTTCCGAAAAATAGCTATTTTCGTGGCGTGCTTCCTGAGAGGAGGACCTTAGACAGCATAGTCTTTGAGGATAAGCAAAACTGTTTTTTTTACATTAAAAAATACGCCTTATGACCGCACAAGAACTCATACAACTCCTACAAGCCCTTCCTCCACACACCAAAATAGTTGTACGAGGCTATGAAGATGGCTACAATGATATTTTGCGTTTGAACGAGGTGAAAATAAAACCCAAAGCCGATGCCGAATGGTATGATGGGGAATATGTAGATACTAATGATGCAGAGGCAACGCTTGCGATTGACCAATTTGGCGTAAATCAACTGGCTAAAGATTGAATTGATATAATTTAGTTAGCCTGAAATTAGGAAAAAATTAATTTGGTAGGGTCGAATTACATTCGCCCTCCTGTATTAAAACACCTACAACGTTAGATTACAAGCCAATATGGATATGAAAAGTATAAAACAAACACCGGACAGCATCAAAGGCAAAGATTTTTTACCATCATTTTCCTTTACACAATTTTAAATTTCTTTCCAATTCTCTAATTTTCAATTCCTTATCCACCAAGGAATCCTTTAAAGACTCATTATCCAACAATAATTTCCTATAAGTATCTTTGTCAACCTTCTCCGAAGGGAGAACTACAGCCTCTTTTTCCAGCGTATCTACTTTTGTTGGCGAAATAAGGGACGTTTGTCCTTTGACTAATTTTTTTAATTCCTCAATGCCATCTTTACCATTATAATAAGAAGCAATAACATAAGCCAAAGGAACCAAAACAATCATTATAAGTATAAATCGGGTAAAACCTGTAACCTTGAAGCGCATAATCTATAATTTTATGCAAATATAGTAAGTTACAAGGAAGAAAATGGCCAGGAGATAAATGAATTTACTTCATTTAAATCCTGGCAAAAAGCAGCGTTAATTTATCGTTACAGGAAAAGTTACCTCTACATC
>CAMDWC010000370.1 GCA_945878825.1 Haliscomenobacter hydrossis DSM 1100 | reverse complement strand
CCTTTGCTGATTAACGCCCCAGATTTTAAAAGTAAACCACTGGTAATACTTTGATCCAGGCGGGGCGATGCATTGTAAAGTGCAAGACAAATGGCATCCAGAATAGTACTTTTACCTGAACCGGTAGGCCCTGTTATGGCAAATAAAGTACTGTTAGCCAAAGGTTGTTTATTAAAATCTATAGGATGATCGCCTGCCAGTGAATTCAGGTTTCGGATGAATATTTTTTGGATTTTCATAAAATTAATTTTCAGTTTGTACTTCTTCCATAATTAAATTGAACACCGTCAGACAGGCTTCCTTATCTTCTGTTATTAGGGTGTTTGATTGCAGAATATTGTGGAAAACCTCGGCAGGTTTTATATCGGCTAAGGTTAAAACATCTGTTAAACTGGAAAGGGAAGCCAGGCTATTCTTGAAGGCATATCTGTAATTCGCAATATGTAAATCCTCTTTTTTCTCCATTGCTACCTGGTCTATAAACGCAGATATGTCTCTTCCAATAGCTGGATTATATTCTTCTTCAATAATGACAATATCTATTAACAGGGGTAATAATTTATCATTCGTCAGATGGTTGATTTCATTTTTAACCGATAAAAAATCTCCTTCAACTCTTCTAAGTTCGCGAAATACAGGAATTTTAATGGATTCACTTTTTATTTCTTTTCCATCAATGGTCAGTAAGCGAACGATTTTTTGTTGTTTTCTTTCAGAAAAACTGAGGGCTATGGGTGAGCCACTGTACCAGATATGGTTCGATCCCTGTACATTTTGGGGTAAATGGATATGACCCAGGGCCACGTAGGCAAAATATTCTATGGGAAAACATTGGGCATCTACACTACCCAGATTACCTACCTGTATCTGGCGTTCAGAATCTGAAACGGAGACACCACTGGCAAATAAATGGCCCATGGCAATAACTGGAATCCCTTTTTCATGATATTCTTCTGATGCTTCGGCTACTTGTTGATAGTAAGCTTTTATACCGTTTTTAACCGCTTGCTCTACCGATTCAGTAGTTGCATCTAATCCTGGTGTTCGAATATCCTGGTCCTTTAAAAATGGAACTGCGGCAACAACTACCGTCGGCTCGTTTTCATCATTTATTGAAATAGGTATAAGGAGATTTTCTGTTTCAGTCGGTGCATGGCCAACTACGTAAATGTTTAGATATTGTAATATTTCCTTTGGCGCTTCAAGCATTGCGGCAGAATCATGATTACCAGCGGTAACGATTATCTTCTTGATTCCTAAGGGAATAAGTTGAGCCAAAAATTGATAATATTGTTGTCTGGCGTAAGTGGGAGGGTTTGCCTTGTCAAAAATATCACCTGCAATAAGAAGGGCGTCCGGCTTATGTTCAGGAATGAAAGTATTGAGTAGCCAGGAAATAAATAATCTATGGTCTTCTTCTAAGGATTCATTATATAGATGTATGCCTAAATGCCAGTCGGCCGTATGTAATATTTTCATTTTTAAGCTAAATTAAACAAAAAAACCACCGGAATTTTTATTTCCGATGGTTTTTTCAAAACGTAGTTTAAAAACTATTTATTTTGGTAACACTACAGAGTCAATAACGTGAATAACGCCATTGTCAGCTTTCAAGTCTGTTACTAAAACAGTAGCTACACCACCATTTTCGTCTGTAAGAATCACTTTACCGTCTTTCAGACTAACTGTTAATTTTCCACCACTTACGGTAGTTACCACTACTTTTCCACCACCATCAGTAATAGCTTTTACTACCGCTGCAGCATCTAAATTTCCGGCTACTACGTGATAAGTAAGAATTTTAGCTAAAGTTGCCTTATTCTCAGCTTTCAATAAAGTGGTAACCGTTCCTTCTGGAAGTTTCGCAAAAGCAGCATTAACTGGAGCAAACACAGTGAACGGACCTGCACCTTGTAAAACTGCTACTAAATCAGCAGCAGTAACTGCTGCAACTAAAGTAGTGTGATCTTTTGAACCTACAGCGATATCAACGATTGTTTTTTGTGCATTAAGGACAGAAAACAAAGAGCTAACAGCTACAAATACTAAACTTAATAATTTGAATTTCATGATTTTTGTTTTAAATTAAGAATACCAAACGGGAATGGAATCAAATGGTTGCAGAATTATGAACTATTATTAAATGTATTTTAATTCTTTAAGATGTAATTCATTTTAATTGGTCATTTCTAATCATCTTTGTACCGATGGAAATAAATAATAAAATAAATGAAGTACTGGGAAATCTCAATATTTCTGCACTAAATGAAATGCAGGAAGAAGCATTTCAGGCAATAAAAGAGGAATCAGAGGTTATTTTATTGGCACCAACAGGTTCTGGCAAGTCACTGGCTTTCCTATTGCCCGTTTTTGAACTTATAGACGCGAATAATAAGGATGTTCAAATTTTAGTCCTTACGCCTACGAGAGAATTGGCTATACAGCTGGAACAGGTTTGGCAAAAAATGAAAACAGGTTATAAAGTTAACACCTGCTATGGAGGTCATACTATGTCTGTTGAAATTCAAAATCTTACCCAGCCTCCTGCCATTATTATCGGTACGCCAGGCAGAATACTGGACCATCTGGGTAGGAGGTCATTTGATCAAAGAAAGGTTAAAATTTTAATCTTAGACGAGTTCGATAAGTCCTTAGCCATGGGTTTTCAAAACCAAATGGCACATATAATAAAAACACTCACTGGCTTAAAAAAGAGGGTGCTTGTTTCAGCAACGCAAAAATTGCAAATTCCTCCCTTTGTAGGCATATCCACTCCCGTAACTTTGCTTTTTTCAACGATTGGAGAAAAAACAACAGAAGGGTTAAATCTTAAGGTCATTTATGGCGAAACTGAAGATAAACTGAACCTTTTGTTTGATTTACTTTGCTACCTGGGGGCCTCTCCTACGATTATTTTTTGTAACCTGAGGGGAACTACCGAGGATGTTAGCGCAAGGTTGGCCGAAAAGGGAATAGTTAGTGCTTGTTTTCATGGTGGTATGACGCAGACAGATAGAGAAAAAACTTTGATTTCCTTCAGAAATGGCAGTCTTATTTTTCTCATCTCTTCTGATCTCGCCGCCAGAGGTTTAGATATTCCCGAAGTGAAAAATATCATTCATTTTGAAATACCGTCGAAAAACACAGACTTTATTCATCGAAATGGTCGAACAGCAAGAATGCATGCGGAAGGTAATGCCTTCCTCTTGATAGGTAAAAATGAAAGGTTACCCGTATATTTATCAGAACCTCCTGAAACATTTGAGATTCCAATCGTTGACTCTCTTCCTGACCAATCACCCTGGATTACCTTATATATTAGTGGCGGTAAAAAAGATAAAATTAGTAAAACAGACATTGTTGGTTTCTTAGTAAAAAAGGGTGGGCTGGAATTGCATGAAATTGGTAAAATTGAAGGCATGGATTTTATGTCATTCGTTGCAGTCCACCGAAATAAAGTGGAGGAGTTGTTACTAAAAGTAAAAGACGAGAAA
>CAMDWC010000369.1 GCA_945878825.1 Haliscomenobacter hydrossis DSM 1100 | reverse complement strand
TTTTTCAGCAGTTAGGTATTGATCTTCATATAAAGCTGGAAGATGCCAGAAACATCATTGAAAAAGAAGAGAGAAACCTGTTTTTTCAATTAGAAGCGATACGAAAATTAGGTCAACGGGATAAAATTGAAAAAGATTATAATGAAGTGCTTGACCTTGAAAGTCAACTTCGACAAGTACTGCTTCAATTAGAAAATATCATTTCTTTTGAAAAAGAATCAAACCTTTTACTTCAGGAAAATATAAACATTGACGCATCCATACCTCCTTTAATTAATCATTGCAAGATGTTGGAAGTAGAGATACAACAACATAGAGATGCCTTGGCTGAAATCGAAAAAATACTGGCCTTGGCCGCAAAGGAAAAGGACCTGGCTGTCCTGAGAGAACATCTGGTAGATGGTGAACCCTGTCCTTTATGCGGCTCCGTTCATCATCCGGGCCATACAAGTATATCCGACCAGGTTATGACTTCCAAACGGGAGTGGCATCAATCTTCTCTTAAAATATCGGTTGATAAAAAAGAGGAAACAGATAGAAAAATAACGGCTCTAATAGCTAAAAAAGAAGGAAATGACGGCAGAATACTTGATATTGAACAAAAAATCCATGTTTTAAGCCATGAGCCTGTAACGGCAAAATTTTTAGTCCATGCTGAATCTCATTCTCATACACACGAAAATTTACAGCAGACCCTTAACGATACCGTCACAAGGAAAAGTCAGTTACAAGACTTAAAAACAGAATTAAACAAACTGGAAAATCTTCAGCTCAAATGGCAAGGTGAAAAGGATAAATTGAATCGATTTGATGACCTTGAAATTAAAAAAGCGGAGATACTTGCCTATTTCAGTGAAAATTTAAATATTTCCGATTTTAATGACATAAAACCTTTCCTGCAAGACTTGTCGAAAAAACAAGAGGAATATAAGAAACTGGAGGACGAATACCGACCATTGGAAAAGGAGCTGGACGTCCAAAGTAAGCTACTTGAAACCGCCATTCTTAGTGCTGAGAAGGAAAAAAAGGAACTAGACGCCAGAATAAGCGTGGTTACCGACGCCAATGATTCTTTTCAGGCCGCTTCTCATGCCTTAAACGAACTTCCTAAAATTGAAGAACCCTTTACTACATCACGGAAAGAAACGCTACAAATGCAGCAGTTACTTTCCGATTCAACCTCTCTGACCGACCAAATAGTTGAAAATCAGAAAGAGGCAGTGGCCCTCAGGACGGAATTTTCAAATCAGAAGGACCTTTTTCTGCAAAACCTTAGAGACGCTGGATTTTTATCTCCTGAAGCGCTGGAAAGTATCAATCTTTCGTCTGATGAGAGAATCAGGCTTCGACATAAAAAAGATGAATTATCTCAGCAGAAAACTTCACTGGATACGAATAAAACAAATTTCGAGAAAGAGCTGCAAACCTTGAGACAACAGGATCAAACAGAGATAGCACTGGATCAAATCATCGACGATTTGAAAATATTAGAAGATACCATTTCAGGAAATCACTCAAAAAAGGGAAGCATTGGACAGATTATTGAGACAGACCAACATGCCCGAAGCAAATATAAAAAGGAGCTGATTGCCCTTGAAGAAAAGAAAAAGGAAATCAAGCCTTTTGAGTTATTGAACAACATGATAGGCGATGCACAAGGAAAAAGATTTAACGAATATGCCCAGGAATTGACTTTGAAGAGATTATTACAGGCGACAAATAGCAATCTTGCTTTAATTAATGCGCGTTATTTATTGGATATGCATCAGGAAGGAGAAGACATGAACCATCTATATGTGATAGACCAATATATGGGAAATAACCGACGGGCTGCCAAAAGCACCTTATCGGGAGGTGAATCCTTTTTAGTATCTCTTTCTATGGCTCTTGGATTGAGTGATCTGGCATCGGGAAAAGCTGAATTGGGTAATTTATTTATTGATGAAGGCTTTGGAAGTTTAGACCCAGCCACCCTGGAAAGTGCCATCTCCATGTTAGAGGAGATTCAGTACAAACGAGGACGAAGCATAGGCATCATTAGCCATGTTTCTGAATTAAAGGATAGGATTACCACCCAAATAAAGGTTATTCCTACCTTGGGAGGTAACAGTAAGATTGTTTGTGGGTAAAGTTGGGTCGATCTTTAGATTTTTTTCAACTTCTTAGTTAAATTTTATTTAATTTTGTATTATAAGATTTAGAAAATATGTTTTTTATCATTTTAATAAGCCTTTTCAACCAATTTCTCCCAGGTATGCCTGTGGAGCGGGAGATGATGTGCTGCAAAATGAGGGAAAACAAAATGGAAGAGGATATTGCTCCGTGTTGTATTGAAAATCAAAAAAAGGACTGCGAAGACAATGGATGTAGAGGTAAATGCGGTGATCCACTGTGTCATTGTCCTGTTTCAGATATACAAAAAACCATACCCCCGAGAGTAAATAATCCGATATACACCTATTCAGATATAATGGACAAAGCCAGCTTCTATTATTTGAACGGCTATTTAAATATTAACCATCCCGATATTTGGTTGCCACCAAAGATATCTTAGCATCTAATTTTGTTATTCAACATTTATTTTAATCTCCCTTAATTGTTTACAATGAGGTATCAAATAATTAACCAATGAAAAAGATAATTTTTATAGCCATAGCCAGTTGCATATTAACAGCTAACGCAACCTATGCTCAAGTGAAAAAGGCAGAAATCATAGCCACAGGATTGACTTGTTCCATGTGTTCCAACGCCATTTACAAACAACTAAATACCATCGTTGGCGTAGATAGCGTCCTTACCGATTTAAATACCAACACTTTTACCGTTTTTCTAAAACCTGACAATAAATATGCGCCCAATTTATTTAAGGAAAACATAGAAAAAGCCGGCTTTTTTATTGGATCACTGATAGTAACCGTGCCTGGTTCGGTTATTTCAGGGAACGCCAATCAATTTATACCTTTAGGTAAGGGTTCTACCATTAATGGAGAAGAAATCTCCATCAAAATTTTCGATGAAGGCTATGTAACGCAAAAGGAACATAAGAAGTACTTAAAAACGTACGCTTCTGTTGGAACTTATTTACAAAATAAGGCCGATGTTTTTCATTATAAAATAGAAAACAAATGAAGAAGTACCTATTGAGCGTAGGTCTTCTTTATTTCATTTCTTATTTAGGGGCACAAGAATTGTTCGTTGTAACTGATCCTGCAAGCAATATGCCAGCAGGATCAAGCAATATTCGATTATCCCAATCCCTTTTTAAAGAACTTTTGGAGGACGGCTACAATTATCATTTAATGCCGGAGCTATCCTATGGGATTAATAAAAACTTAATGGTCAGAGCAGCCAGTTTTGTAAGTAACCGAAGCAACAGGTTGTATTTAGAAGGTGGAAGTCTTTTTGTAAAATATCGCTTTTTCTCTTCCGATGACATCCACAGTCATTTCAGATTGGCCACTTATGGACGGTTGAGTAAAAACAGGGCAGACATTCA
>CAMDWC010000368.1 GCA_945878825.1 Haliscomenobacter hydrossis DSM 1100 | reverse complement strand
CCTTCGCGCTATTGTCTTTTATAAGCCGGATTAATTATGATATTAAAAATCGATTTTTATTTACTTTCACCTCGCGCGCAGATGGATCTTCCAGGTTTTCGAAAAATAATAGATTTGGTTTCTTTCCCTCTGGTGCAGTCGCCTGGAGGTTATCAGGAGAGCCTTTCTTTAATTCGTTGAAAAATGTATTTTCAAATCTTAAATTGAGGGTGAGTTATGGCTTTACTGGCGATCAGGAAATTGGTGATTTTCAAAATGTTAACTTTTACACCGCATCCAGGTATGCTGGAAGACCAGGGTATCAACTTAGGAATTTAGCTGATCCTGACCTTACCTGGCAAACAAACAGAATGTTTAACCTCGGTTTGGATTATGAAATGGCCAATGGAAAAATAGGTGGCTCCCTGGAATTTTTTAACTCACTAAAATCTAATTTACTGAGCGAAGACCTTATTCCTGCAACAACTGGTTTTACTTCCATAACGAGAAATGGGGGTGAGGTTCAAAATATAGGACTGGAATTCAATGTAAATGCCAGTTTAGCTAAAAGAGAAAAATTTAGCTGGGATGTGAATTTTAATGCTACCTGGATTCATAATGAAATAATAAGTCTGAACAATGACGGCGTTTTCCTGAATGCTTACGACGATTTGGAGGCTACCCATATCTTACAGATTGGACATCCTGTCGGGTCATTCCTTGGACTGAAATACCTGGGTGTTGACAGTGAAACGGGCGATGTCCAGTTTGAGGACTTTAACGAAGATGGTCAGATCGATTATGATGATGCACAGATTATAGGTAAGGCAATGCCCGATTGGTATGGAGGTATGACCCATTCTTTTAAATTTAAAAATATTGATTTTGGCGTCTTTTCCAGATTTTCCATTGGTAATCAGGTCTATAATTTGATTAGAGGAACAACAGAAAACTTAGGATGGAGTAATGATGGCGGACTCAGTTCTATCTATGCCAATAATACCCTGAATGTTCGGGATAGATGGAAAAAACCTGGAGATGAGGCGGAATATGGCAGAGCATCTTTTATAAATTTAAATCTGGGACTCAATTCTTCTCAAATGGTTGAAAATGCTTCCTTTTTTAGGATACAAAATATCAATGCAGGGTACTCCTTGCCAAGTCCTGGAAAATTCAGTTCGGTAAGAATTTATGCGGAGGTTCAAAATCTATGGGTACTTACCTCATACAAAGGATTCGACCCGGAAGTTTCTTCCAATGGGGGACTAGCTGACAGAACGGCTGGCGTCGATTATGGCGCCTATCCTTCCGCTCGTACTTTCTTAATTGGATTAAGTTTAAAATTTTAATGTAAAGAAATGAAAAAAATTATATTTTTTATAAACCTGTTTTCTTTGTCTTTTCTCCCAGCTTGTCTGGATGAAAATTCTCCTAATTACTTAAATGTAGAAGGCGCGATAAAGGATGGTGCCAGTCTTGAAGCCGCTGTTATTGGCCTTTATAGTGCCTTGCAACAGTCTGGTTATTACGGGGAATCTTATCTTTTAACCTCTGAGGGTCATACAGATAATGCCACAACAGGGGGATATCAAAATCTTTCTTTAGATCAAATTGGAAATCGCGAAGTGACAGGGGCAAATGTTATTTCTGAAAATATTTGGACTGCCATTTATCGGGTGATTGCTAATGCCAATCTGATATTAAAATATCTTCCCGCCATAGAGGACTTGGATTCGAAACAGAAAAATCATCTGGAGGGTGAAGCACGCGCCATTAGAGCTATGGCACATTTTGATCTGTTAAGATATTATGGGGAGCATTGGAATATGGCTTCCAGTGCGGGTATTCCTCTTGTTCAAACACCGCAGGAAATTAAAGATCAACCTTCCAGAGCAACCGTTTCGGCTACCTATCAATTTATAATTTCAGAAATGACCAAAGCTGTTGGTTTGTTGGATCAAAACGTAAAGGACAAATCTTTTATGAACCTAAATGCAGTCAATGCCCTGTTGGCAAGAATTTATATGTATGGAGCGGATAACGAAAAGGCGGCAGAATATGCTACCAAAGTTATTAGTTCCGCTGATTTTCAAATAATGGATGCAGCAAAATTTCTTGATATTTATCGCTCAAAATTAAGTTCTGAGTCTGTTTTTGAATTGCTTTTTGATAGCCAGAACAGAAGTGGATATAATGGTGCAACCTTTAGTAGGGCAGACGCTATTAGACCAGAATTGGGATATATGGCAGCTAAAAATTTACAGGAATTTTTTAATTCCAGAGTGGGCGATGTTAGAAATAATCTGGTTGATTATTCTTCTGGAAATAATGATGTTACCATATTACCAGATGGTCGGACTCAAAAATATCGGGGGGAAGCTTCTAAAGATAATTCAGCTTACATCGTTCGATTTGCTGAAATGTATCTGATTCGGGCGGAAGCTTTGGGCAATCTAAAAGGGTTGGCAGACCTGAATTTTTTAAGGCAAAAGCGTGGTTTAGCTGTTTTAGCACCTAATCAGGTTAGTACGTCCAATGATTTTATAAATGCTATATTAAATGAACGTAGGGCGGAACTAAATTTTGAGGGGCACAGGTATTTTGATTTAGCGAGAACAAGAAAAATAAAATCAGTTCTTAATTTGGATGATTTTAGATCCGTTTTCCCTATTCCTAACCGGGAAATTATTGCTAATCCAAATTTAAAGCAAAATCCAGGATATTGAAATAGAGCTTGGTTAGGTGTTCCTTTTCGATCTCTTCAAATCGTGTTTATAATCTATTGATAAATGGTAACTCAAGCCATTCCTAGGTTGCCCATGCGCTTGAAAAGCCAGACAAAAGTTACTATATCGGTCAACTTGGCTTTATGGAACTGGCAGATTATGGCTATTATCTATTGCTCGAAAAGGACGGAATTGAAATTCACTTTTTTGAATTCAAAACATTGGATCCTTTATTTTGGTAGAAGGTTTTAAAAATGAGTTTCGATCGGATATGAAAAGGTAGGGAAGGAATAAACAAGTATTTCCCTCCTTACCTGTTTGGGTTTTAATATTCGATGACCCTGGGTAATTCTTTTGCTTGCGCAATCCATTTTTCAACCTCTGTAGCAGAAGGTGTTTTTCTTGTCAGATTTTTAGCTTCGTTTACCTCTTCCATTTTAGCAGTTAAATTGGCTGCATTTCTTTGCGCTAACTCTGGAACGGTGTCAACGCCTGCTACTTCCAATAGCTCAGCATACTCTTGACCAACACCATTCAGGCGAAATAAATCGGCCATGTTAGTGAATTTAAGAATTTGCTTTTCAGAGATACCAGTCTCTTCAGCTAGAGATTGTCTTTGCTTTTTAGTCGCTGCATTTTCAAGCAATTTGTCAACGGTATTGATTCCCGCCGTTCTCAATTTTTCACCAAGAACGGGACCAATCCCCTCTATTTCTTCTACTTTGTAAGTTGCCATGTTACTATGTTTTTAGTTATAAAAGTTCCTTGCAAAAATAAAAAAATTATTGATTTATCTTTGTTTTC
>CAMDWC010000367.1 GCA_945878825.1 Haliscomenobacter hydrossis DSM 1100 | reverse complement strand
AAAACTTTGTCAGATTTTAACATCTTTATTTCTTATTTTTTGTTCGATACTAAGACAGAGAAAAAAGGGGGAAGTGGCTTGAAATTTCCCTGGTCAAAATTGGAGGAATATGCCTTTTCAACGCCTTTTTTATTGAGTGGTGGCATTGGTCCTCTTGATGTTGAAGAACTTAAGCGTTTAGATCATCCCCAATTAGCTGGTTTCGATGTAAATAGTAAATTTGAAATGTCTCCAGGCATGAAAAATATTTCTCTCTTACAAGTTTTTTTTGATAGTTTAAATGAATTTAGGTTAAACTCAAAATTTTTAATATGATACAATTGAGTGAAAATGGATATTACGGCTCTTTTGGAGGTGCCTATATTCCCGAAATGCTTTACCCTAACGTAAAGGAATTACAAGAAAATTATCTTAGCATGATTTATGCCGATGATTTTCAACGTGATTTTCATTATTTATTAAAAGATTATGTGGGAAGACCGACCCCATTGTATTTAGCTGAAAATCTGTCGGCTAAGCACAATGCAACCATTTACCTGAAAAGGGAAGATCTTTGCCATACTGGAGCGCATAAAATTAATAATACCATTGGGCAGATTTTACTGGCAAAAAAGTTAAATAAAAAAAGAATTATAGCTGAAACCGGTGCAGGTCAACATGGTGTTGCCACTGCTACCGTTTGTGCCAGAATGGGACTAGAGTGTATTATTTATATGGGCGCCGTTGATATTAAAAGACAGGCTCCTAATGTTGCCCGCATGAAAATGCTGGGTGCCACAGTAATTTCTGCCACCTCAGGTAGTCAGACCCTTAAGGATGCTACCAATGAAGCTATCAGAGACTGGATCAATAATCCTGTCGATACCCATTATATTATTGGTTCTGTAGTTGGTCCTCATCCTTACCCTGATTTGGTGGCACGATTCCAATCGGTTATTTCTGAAGAAATGAAAAGTCAGCTACTCGAAGCTACCGGAAGAGAGAATCCCGATTTGATTATTGCCTGTGTGGGTGGTGGTAGCAATGCCGCAGGTGCCTATTATCATTATTTAAATGACCTGGATGTCAGACTTATTGCCGTTGAAGCAGCAGGCGAGGGGGTGTATTCAGGGAAATCAGCGGCTACAAGTATTCTTGGCACTGAAGGTATTATTCACGGAAGCCGTACCTTATTGATGCAAACAACGGATGGTCAAATTGTTGAGCCTCATTCCATCTCAGCAGGTTTGGATTACCCGGGTATCGGTCCCCTCCATGCTCATTTAATTACGACTGGTAGGGCAGAGGCGGTAAGTGTTACAGATGAAAATGCGTTGAAGGCTGCCTTTGAACTGTCTAGAATTGAAGGTATCATTCCCGCATTGGAAACAGCCCATGCCATTCATGCATTAGAGGATATTTCGTTTAAATCTTCCGACGTTATCGTTATCAATCTTTCTGGTAGAGGCGATAAAGATTTGAATACTTACATGGAATATCTGGATAAATATTAAAATCGAAAAAAGTGTTTAACAGATTAACAAAATTGTTTGAAAATAATCGGGAAAATTTATTAACCGTTTATTTTACAGCTGGTTATCCTAAATTAGACGATACTGAAACTATTATTTGTTCCCTGGCAGAATCAGGGGCAAATATTATTGAAATAGGCATTCCATACAGTGATCCCTTAGCTGACGGCCCTGTGATTCAGGAGAGTGGAATGGCTGCCATTGACGGTGGTATGACACTACAAGTCCTTTTTAATCAGCTTACTGAAATACGAACTAAAACGCAGGTTCCTCTTATTTTAATGGGTTACTTCAACCAGTTGTTACAATATGGGGTAGATAAATTTTTAGATGATTGTGTTAAAACGGGTATTGATGGCTTAATTATTCCTGATCTTCCCCTTATGGAATACGAACAGTTTTATAAAGATAAATTAACGCAAAGGAATATTTCAATTAGTTTTCTCATTACACCTCAAACGGAGGAGTCAAGGATTCATAAGGTAGATGCCCTTTCAACAGGGTTTATCTATGTGGTATCTGATTCTTCCATTACGGGTATGAAAACAGGTATTTCGAGCCACCAAATAAGTTATTTTGAACGAATAAAGTCTCTACAATTAAGTACCCCTCAATTAATTGGCTTTGGTATAAGTGATAGAGAAAGTTATCTGACAGCTATTAAATATGCTAATGGGGCCATTATTGGAAGTGCGTTCATCAAACATCTGAAGGATAAAAATGAGGTTGATAAAGCTACTGCAGATTTTATCAACCTTATCTTAAAGCCCTGATTTTTTAATTGAACCTGAAAAGATATTTATTCTTTTTACCGTTTTCAAGAATTATATACTTATCCCTAATAAGCTGATGTAAGCTTATTAGGTCTTCTCCTGAAGTTATTTTTTCCTTGTTAAGCTTTAACGCATTGTTTTGAATGGCTCGTCGAACTTCTCCTTTAGATGATAATATCTGACTTTCAGTGGTTAGTAAATCATTGATAGTCAGATTATTATTTATTGCCTCAGATGAAATGTCAAAGGTTGGTATTTCATTAGCAATCATCTCAAGTTCTGTCTCAGAAAGATCGATTTGATCATCGGAGGGCTTATTGAAAAGTAAGTCGGTAACTTTCAGAACAGCTAGATATTCATCTTTCCCATGTATTCGAACAGTTAATTCCTCTGCTAATAATAGTTTTTGTTCCCTTATGTCGAGGTCTTTTTCTCTTTTTAGAATGGTATCCTGGTCAAAGAAGGTAAAATACCTAACAAAAGTAGGAATATCTGCATCGGCGGCATTTATCCAAAATTGATAAAACCGATAAGGGCTGGTCAGCTTACTATCTAACCAGATATTACCTTCGGCTGATTTTCCAAATTTTGTCCCATCTGCTTTGGTTAAAAGTGGAGTAGTCAAAGCGTAGGCCTTGCCACCAATATTTCGGCGAATAAATTCAGTGCCAGAGGTTATATTTCCCCATTGGTCTGAACCGCCCATTTGTAATTTACATCCGTAATCGTTATATAAACATTGAAAATCATAAGCTTGTAATAACTGGTAACTAAATTCAGTAAAAGAAAGGCCGTTTTCCAATCTGTTTTGAACAGAATCTTTAGAAAGCATATAGTTAACAGTCAATGTTTTTCCGGCTACTCTTAGAAAATCAAGAATATTTAAATCTTTATAAAAATCCAGGTTATTGATAAACATTGCTGGATTTTCGGCATCATTAAAATCTATTAATTTTTTGAACTGCTCTTTTTGAAAATTTAAATTAGAATCCAATTCATCATAACTTTTCAACTGTCTTTCCTTATCTTTTCCTGAAGGATCTCCAATTCTACCGGTGGCACCGCCCAGCAAAACAATGGATTTGTGACCGTATTTTTGTAATAAGGTAAGTAGCATAATCTGAACATAATTCCCGATAGTCAGGGAAGGAGCGGTGGGGTCAAAACCTATATAAGCGGTAACTTTTTCTGTTTTCAAATAGTCTTCCAAACCAGGTGTTACATCTTGTAACATTCC
>CAMDWC010000366.1 GCA_945878825.1 Haliscomenobacter hydrossis DSM 1100 | reverse complement strand
TGGGCTATTAACGCCATTTATAACCAAATGAGGAGTTGGGACTTTGTCTCATTTCCCTACTTAGGAATGACGGATATTGTTTCAGATGATGCCGTAAAAGGTAGTTTTCCCGCTGATGCAGAACGTCTGAATGCTTTTGACGATTTTACCTATGATTCAAGGAATCCAGAGGATATCAGGCAAACCTGGAGAGGCTATTATCAAGCTATTTTTAGAGCTAATGTGGCTATTGATGGTATTCCAAAGATACCTAAAATGAATGAGGGCCTAAGGAAAAGATGGATGGGTGAAGCTCATTTCCTAAGGGCTCATTTTTATTTTAATCTGGTCCGATGGTTCGGTTCTGTTCCATTGATTACCAGGCCGTTAACGCAAGATGAATTTTACACACAGGAACGGGCAAGTGTAGAGAAATTGTATGAACAGATTAAGTCCGATTTGAATATTGCGGTAACTAGTTTACCTCTTAAATCGGCCATGGAACCCATTGATCTTGGCAGAGTTACTAAAGGTGCTGCTGCTGGTTTATTAGCAAAAGTCTTTTTAACTCAGGGAGATTTCACCAATGCAGCTAAATGGGCGAAGGAGGTCATCGATTCTAAGGAATATTCACTTTTTCCAGATTATGCAAGACTTTTCAGAAAAGAAGGGGAGAATGGGGTAGAATCACTATTTGAAATTCAAGCTACTGCTTTAGAGGCAACTTACGCAGGTGCTACAGTATATAATATGGTTCAAGGGGTTCGCGGAAGTCCAAATCTGGGATGGGGATTCAATAATCCATCTGACGATTTGGTTCGGTCCTATGAACCTGGTGATCCTCGTCGCGATGCCACGGTATTATACGTGGGAGAAGTACTTCCAGACGGATCAGGGGTTATTGAAGATAATCCTTCTATGGAAAATGAAAGATACAATCAAAAGGCCTGGGTTGAATCTCATCCCGGACTACAGGATAATGGACCTGGAAACATAAGAATCCTAAGGTATGCCGATGTGTTATTGATAGCCGCTGAAGCATTAAATGAGTTAAATAATCCAACGGAAGCCTTAAAATACCTGAATCAGGTAAGACAGCGGGCGAGAGGCACCAGGACTACTGTTTTACCCGATGTTGTTTTTTCTGACAAATTAACGCTTCGAGAGCGAATCTGGAAGGAACGTCGCATTGAATTGGCCATGGAACAGCAGCGTTGGTTCGATTTGGTGAGAACGGGTCAGGCAGAAAAGGTATTGAAAAACGTGGGTAAGAATTTTATCAAGGGTAAACATGATTTATTTCCCATTCCACAAACGGAAATAGATTTGAGCGAAGGAAAAATGACTCAAAATCCAGGATATTAGTAGAGACGATGCATGCATCGTCTACTTTTCAGCATGCATGCATCGTCTACTTTTCAGCATGCACGCATCTTCATCTCCCCGACAGGATTTATATTTAAAATTTGCCTCCTTTCATCTGGTTTTGAATCAGGATTTCCAGGATTTCGAGGATTTGAGCGGACGTCTTCGGTTTGGGTGAAAAGGTTATTCGTAGATTGGGTTCCTTCTCGTTGCGTTCTAACCACATAGGGGCATAGCCCCGCCATCTTCGCACTCCCCCACCGCTAGGTCACCCACATCCCATTAGGTTTCTATATGCCACGTAGAGACGCGATGCTTCGCGTCTTTTTCCCGACAGGTCTATATCTGAAATTCACCTCTAACACTTGGTTTTGAATCAGGATTTACAGGATTTTGAGGATTACTGAGGACGTCCTCGTTTTTAAAGAAAAGGTAATTCATAAAGGATTACGTTATATCCTTCTTTTCGCCGATGCGTTACGCATCGGCAAGTGGCTTGGAAATGAAAGTACCGTTTAATAAAAACCTTAACTCCCAAACCAACGACGTTATGGTTAATCCTATAAATCCAGTAAATCCTGATTCAAAAACCACACGCTGCTGCGCGCACAAGATTAATTAAACAACACCCAACGCTCACCCCTCATTAGCATTGGACTTTTTTTCCTTATCATAATTTGGATCCTCAAACCAAACCAGCGATTTGTCGTCTGGATGGCCATTATAGGTAACAGTAATTTCATCTCCCGGAAATATTTCCCTGATGGCATGAATTTCCATCGTTTCGTCCTCAGGATCTACAAAATATCTGGCATTCGGCTCATAATCATGGTTATAAAGAGATCCAAATCCCAAGGCAATGGCACATTGATTTTCATCGTCGCCCCATAGAAAGTAATAATCATGTAAAGTGGAATCATGTATTTTCTGAAAATCTTCTTCGGGTAATACAATCATGGGGCAGACTTCAATCAGCGTTCCTTCTGAAATGTAGATGGCTGAAAATACACCTCTTCCTCCTTTTTCACTTGGTCCAAAATATATGCCTGTTAATCGTTGCATCACCTGTTTTTTTGTACCGCAAGATACAAAATAGAGAGGTAATGTTGTTTCAACTAATTTTATTATCAATTTTATGCACTTTTAATCACTTGATTAATAAGTTAATACAAAATCAATTTTTTATTTTTATAGATTATAAAAATATATAATATGTAAAATACTGATTTATAATAAATTATTTTTAGTGTTTTAAATAATGATTTTTTTCTATATATTTTTTTAAAAAAAGTGGTAGAAAGTGGTAGAAAGTGGTAATTTTGATTTACATTTGAGAAGCAAAGGAACAAAACAAGATGAATCAACTACTCGGAGAGTACGAATGTAAAATCGATGATAAGAGTCGCATGCGTCTGCCGAGTGGATTAATAAGTCAGTTGGGGAAAAGAGAAACCTATAGTTTTGTTGTGAATAGAGGATTTGAAAAATGTTTGATGTTGTACCCGGAAGAGGTTTGGTCAAAGACAACAGAAGACATTAACGACTTGAATGTTTATAGTAAAAAAAATAGAGAATTGGTTAGATATTTTTATCGGGGTGCTCAAAAAGTTGAGATGGATAGTGCTGATAGAATTTTGGTTTCCCGCAGATTATTAGAATATGCAGGTATTGAAAAAGAGGTGATTTTATCTGCGTTTAATGACAGAATTGAAATATGGTCCAAAGAGGTTTTTGATCAGCTCATGGATGATGAGCCGGATGATTTTTCCGATTTGGCTGAAGAGATACTGGGTCGAGGTAAACAACGATTGGAAGATTAAAATTGCAAACGTATGTATCACGAACCTGTTTTAGCGAATATTTCCGTGGAAGCTTTAGAAATAAATCCAGACGGAGTTTATGTAGATGCCACTTTTGGGGGGGGCGGACACGCTAAAAGAATTTTAAATAAATTAAGTGACAAAGGTCGCTTAATCGCTTTTGACCAGGATCCCGACGTTATCGGGAACGTAACACACGATGAAAAACTAATTTTTGTACCACACAATTTCAGGTATATCCGTCGGTTTTTAAAATTGAACGGATACCTGAAAGTGGATGGTATTTTAGCTGATTTAGGTGTTTCTTCTTATCAGTTTGATACCGAATCAAGGGGCTTTAGTTTTCGTATGGATGGTTTACTC
>CAMDWC010000365.1 GCA_945878825.1 Haliscomenobacter hydrossis DSM 1100 | reverse complement strand
ACATTTGTGGATAAACCTTTGTCCTTTGTTTTGGATAATCTACTAACCCCAAGGCAGTTGTCCTTCGAGGTAGTCGATAATATGATTATTTTGAAAAGATTGGAAGGCACAAAAACTTCCTTTATTGAAACTTTACCAAACGAGAAATTTAGCTTGGTAAAAGGCGCCGCTACTTTTATAGTTTCAGGTACTATTACCGATGAAGCAGGAGAAGCTTTAGTTGGTGCAACCGTTGCCCTTGAAGGTAGCGGTAAGGGAACCTTTACAGACGAAAATGGTTATTATTCTCTTACCCTGGATGATGCTGAAAAAAATGGAAAACTAAGCTTTAGCTTTGTCGGTTATGAAACACAAATAGTTGACATACAAAATAAAACACTGATAAATATCAGTTTAAAAGACGCGGGTACCTTGAGTGAAGTGGTGATTGTTGGTTATGGTTCCCAAAAAAGAAGTGATGTAACAGGTTCAGTGGCAAAATTTAAAAACGAAAATCTGGCAGAATTGCCCGTTTCCCGTTTGGACCAGGCTTTACAAGGTAAAATGGCGGGTGTTCAAATTCAAAATACATCGGGTGAGTCAGGTACCGATCCCAAAGTGGTTATCAGGGGTGTTAGTTCAATCAATGCGGGTTCAAGTCCCTTAGTAGTAGTCGATGGTCATCCTGTTCCAGACGGATTGGCTTTTGTAAATATGGGTGATGTCGAATCAGTAGAGGTGTTGAAAGATGCTGCTTCTGCTGCGATTTATGGGTCAAGAGGCTCCAGTGGGGTTATTTTAATTACCACTAAAACAGGAAAAGCAGAGAAACCTAAATATAATCTTAAAGTTTCTAATGGATTTAAAGAACCTTACAAGTTATATTCCAGAATGACAAGTACGGAATATCTTGAATTTCTTTATGATGAAGCAGCTCAAAGAGCGAAAGATCCAAGTATTGTTACGCAAGCTGCTCCGGCAACAGATGTTGATAAAGCAGCTTATGCCATTGAACAGGTTTTAAGAGACGGACAAACCACCGATTGGCAAAAAGAATTAGTTAGAGACGCTAACGTAAAGAATATTCAGCTGAGTGTAGCAGGTGGAAGTAAAGATTTGAAATATTTCTTCTCTGCGGGTTATCAGGATGATCAGGGTATGATCTTTGCCAATGAATATAAAAGGTATAATATTAGAAGTAGGTTAGATGCTCAATTGAATAAACGCATGAAACTTTCCGTTAATATTGCACCAAGTTTTAGCCAAAGACAACGTTCATCGGAACAGCTTCAGGATTTTCTCCGCTTCCCTTCCTGGCTACCAGTTCGTCACACGGAAAAAACGGCTGAATTTGTTAGGGGTAATCCATTATATGCAGATATTAAAGCGGGTGATTATGCGCAGCCCCGCCATTTTAACCAAAGAACTTACAGCGGTATTATGCCCGATGGCACTCCCTGGACAAATGCCGTATTGGTGGACCCTTTTGGCAGTGCTCAAAATAGCCCAAGGTCGGTGTCAGAAACAAGAACATTGACAGGAAATGATTACAGGGTTCAGAATGCAGCAGATTTAACGATAAACTTACTTCCAGGGCTTGATTTTAAAACCTTGGCAAGTGCTTATGTCACCTATACAACCAATCAGGATTTTGCAAAAAAGAACTCAAACAGAGCAGGTGATGTGAGTAGAGGTGTTTATAGTAATCGCTTTTTTCTTGACCTTCTAAATGAAAATACCCTGAATTTTAAGAAGGTAATCAATAAACATACGATCGGTCTCCTCGCAGGTTTTACCGCTCAGAAAACGAATATAAATTCCGATCAGGCAGTAGGTCTTAACTTTGCAGATGATAATATTTCTACCTTAAATACGGCGTTGACAAAAGACCAGGTAGGTACCTTTAATACAAAAAATCAAATTGGATTATTGTCTTATCTGGGTCGTGTAACTTATGGGTATCAAAATAAATATTTATTCTCAGCCAGCTATAGAGCGGACGGTAGCTCCTATTTTGCACCAGGTAAAAAATGGGGTAAATTCCCTTCCTTATCTGTCGGTTGGATAGCCAGTGAGGAAAAATTGCTTAAAGATATTTCCTGGTTAAGCCAGCTAAAATTCAGAGGAAGTTATGGGGTTACCGGTAATAACCGTATTGTTGATTTTGCCTTCGTCGATTTATTATATGCTTCCAATTATCCCCTCGGACCTGGAACAGGTACAGTAACAACAGGTCAGGTGCCTTCCAGAGATATTTTATCAAATGCTGATATTACCTGGGAACAAACTTTTCAATTTAACGGTGGATTAGATTTATCCATCCTCGAAAATACAATTACCATTGGTCTTGATATTTATCGTTCAAAAACAGATAGGCTTTTACTCAGACAAGCAATCATGGGCTTTGCTGGCGTTCCACAAACCTGGAATAATATAGGAAGTCTTCAAAATGATGGCGTTGAACTTGAAATAAGCAGTAATAATGTGGTCACAGAGAATTTTACCTGGACAACTTCAGCAAATATTTCCCGGACACGGAATAAAATTCTGGAGCTAGGCACCGAGGCTTTTTTATTTAATCAAGGCGAAAGGACTGAAATTTACAGAAATAAAGTGGGAGATCCTTTAGTGCAGTTTTTTGGCTTCAAAACCGATGGTGTTTGGTTATCGCAAGCTCAAATTACAGAGTCTGGTATCAAAAGTAATTTAAGTAATGCGCTGGTACCTGGTGGATTGAAATTAGTCGATTTAGACGGAAATGGTATCCTAAATGCGAACGATCGCACGGTTATAGGTAGTCCTTATCCTGATTTTACCTGGGGCGTTTCAAACAATTTTAAATATAAGGCTTTTGATTTGAGTTTTATGTTTCAAGGTGTAGAGGGTGGTTCTTTGATAAATGGCGATCCTAATTATCTGGAAATCAGACGTACCGTCAGAGCTTACAGTAATAACAGATGGCTTAGCCCTGGATTTCCGGGAGATGGTCAAACACCCTATTCTTCCAATGGTTTCGGCTGGTTATTAACTGATTATGTCGTGGAAGATGCCTCTTATGTGGCCTTAAGAGAGATTCTTGTTGGTTATAGCTTGCCAAACAAATTGACAAAGCGCGTGGGTATAAAAGGTTTGCGAATTTATCTGACAGGTCAAAATTTATTGTTTAAAACAGCAAAAGGCTACCGAGGGCTGAATCCTGAATCACGGTTTCAAACGGGTCCATATAATACACCGCTGATTGATGGTTATCAACGTGGAAGTTTTCCAGTGAGCAGAACCTTTTTATTTGGCCTTGATTTGAATTTCTAATTTAAAAAATCTACGAATATGAAATTTTTAAAATATATCCTTTGTGTAATCGGTTTTGGTTCCTTTACTTCATGTAATGATGTTATTGACCTATTACCACAATCAAATGGAAATGCAACAACCTACTATTCAAATTTAGAGGAGCTGAATGTGGCGCTCGTAGGTTGTTATAGCGGTTTGCAAAGACCTATGTATTTCGAATGGCAACTCACAGAATTGAGAAGTGATAATACCAAAATGGGGTC
>CAMDWC010000364.1 GCA_945878825.1 Haliscomenobacter hydrossis DSM 1100 | reverse complement strand
CCTAGATCATTAGGAGTAGTTACTTTTGACGGTTTAGATGAAAATGGATTTCCATATGAAATAGGCACTTCGATTACCAATTATGCTGATCGCTTGACTTCAAAACCAATTGATCTAAGTAATAATACTGCTTCTGATTCTATTTATTTTAGTTTTTTATATCAAGCTCAAGGTTTTGGAGATATTCCTGAAGTTTCTGACTCATTGGTTTTAGAATTTTATGCAAAGGATTTAGATCAATGGTTTCATATTTGGAGCACTTATGGAGGTTCTGTTTCCCCTTTTAAAGCAGCGCATGTATCGCTTACCGACAATAAATACTTTAAAAAAGGATTCCAATTTCGCTTTCGTAACTATGGCTCACTTGCGGGCGCACTCGATCATTTTAATATAGATTATGTTCATTTAAGATCGGCTTCTAGTCATAACGATACACTTTTTAAAGATTTTGCTATTGTATATCCGCTTAACACCCTTCTAAAAACTTATACTTCTGTTCCCTGGGATCACTATAAAAATTCATTAGATAATAAAATGACAGATTCTTTAAAAATAGATTTACAAAATGGAAGTCCAACTCCAGAGAATTATCAAAATGGCTTACTATCTTTTTCGCATAATAACGTACTTGCTGGATCATTTGTCCTTCCTGGTTTTAATTTAGCTGAACAACAAATTAATTTTTCGCCTCGCTCAGTGCATACCTCTTATCATAATTTAACTAGTGGAAATAGCTTTGATAAAACTTTATCTGGAATACAACAAAGTTTTGATATAAAGGCAAGTGCTTCTGCCCAATTCCCTAATGATTTGATCAATGATTCTATAGGTTTTTCCCAAGATTTTACAAATTATTATAGTTACGACGACGGAAGTTCAGAAGCTGCTTTTGGGCCAACAGGAACGCAAGCAAGGCTTGCAGTTAGATTTGATGCATACGAGCCAGATTCATTAATTGGGGTTAGTTTTCAATTTGTGCCATCAGTAGTTGATGTATCTAATAAATTGTTTTTACTAACAGTTTGGTCAGAAAATAATGATGAACCTGACCAAATTTTATATGAGGATGATGTTTTTAATCCCAGAAGTCCAATCTATCCAATTGGCGACAAACAATTTGTAACTTATTATTTTCTTGACACTATAAAAGTCCCAGTCAACACAAGTTTTTTTGTTGGTTGGCGTCAATTAAATCCGGAACGTTTAAATTTAGGTTTAGATCGTAATTTAGATTTTTCATCTAAGATTAAATTTAGTGTAAATAGCGGTGCAACTTGGATAACTTCTCCATTTTCCGGCTCTGCAATGATCCGCCCTGTTTTTTCTACTAAATTAGATGAATTTATCGGTATTAATGAGGAGGCTTTTGATATTAAAATATTTCCAAATCCGACCTCAGACATTTTTCAAATTATTCTACCACAAGAAGAAAATAATCTTGAAAAAATTCTCTTTGACCAAACAGGAAGAATGTTGCTAAAAACAAAAGAAAATTTAATAGACTTAACAAATTTTAGTTCAGGTTACTTTTTTCTTCAAATACCTCAAGTTTCTCAAAAGTCATGGAAAATAGTCAAAAATTGATAGAGGATGATGCAGCATTTGAGTTGGATAACGAAGAAGAATTATTTGAACATTATCGCTTTAAGGTTGATCCAGGACAAGAAATAATCCGTATTGATAAGTATCTTTTAGACAGGCTTCCAAATACTTCTAGAAATAAAATTCAGGTCGCTGCAAAAAATGGAAACGTTCATGTAAACGGCAAAAAAGAAAAGCAGAATTACAAAGTAAAACCTGGAGATGAAGTGGCAATGGTTTTGCCATACCCTGTTCGAGAATTTGAGTTGATTCCCCAGAATATTCCAATTGAAATTTTATACGAGGACAATGAATTACTCATTGTAAATAAGCCCGCAAACATGGTGGTACATCCTGGATACGGAAATTATTCTGGAACATTGGTAAATGCTTTGGTATATCACATCAATAATTTACCAAATCCTCCAAATGATTATTATGGTCGGCCTGGATTAGTTCACAGAATTGACAAACATACTACAGGAATACTTGTTGTAGCTAAAACAGAAATGGCTTTAACACATCTTGCCAAGCAGTTTTATGATAGAACAACCGAACGTAAATACATTGCACTGGTATGGGGAGATTTAAAAGAAGATGGTTATGTTGAAGGAAATATTGGGAGGTCACTAAAAAATAGAAAAGTAATGACGGTTTTTCCTGATTCAGATTTTGGCAAATTCGCGAAAACCCATTATAAAGTAATAGAACGCTTTGGCTTAGTTACTTTAATAGAATGCAAATTAGAAACTGGAAGAACCCATCAAATTAGAGTTCATATGAAGCACATTGGTCACCCACTGTTTAATGATCTAGAATATGGAGGGAATAAGATTTTAAATGGTACTATTTCAGTGCCTTATCGGAAATTCGTAGAAAAATCTTTCGAATTACTTTCGGGGCAAGCATTACATGCTAAATCATTGGGTTTTATTCAGCCTAAAACAAAACAAAAACTATTTTTTGAATCAGAATTGCCTAAATCATTTTTAATTTTGATAGCTGATTGGCGGAACTATTGTCTAAATTAATAAATTTTTAGTATTTTTGCTTCTCTAGGTAATATAAATTTTAAAATAAATTTAAATGAAACAATTCGTAATTTCTTTCTTTATTTTTTTCTCCTTTTATGGAGTTTTAATAGCTCAAGATATTCAAGAAAAAGATCGTACAATGCCGAAATATGTTTTTGAAGCTAACAAAGTATTTTACTCTGGAAACTACTTTTTAGCCCTTTCAAAATGTGAAAGTGCTTATAAGAGATTAGGCACAAAAGGCACAATTAGGGAAAAAGGGGCAATGGCATTTAATATTGCTGAATCAAATAGATACCTTTCTAGGTATGAAGAAGCAAATAAATGGTACGGAGTTTGTATAGAGCTAAAGTATTTTGAACGTGTCCCTGAAGTTTATTTTTACAAGGGAAACATGCTGAAAATGATTGGAGATTTTCCAAGTGCACTTAAGGTTTATGAATTTTACAAAAAAATAGCCCCAAAATCTATGTTTAAGGAAGTTGAAGATGCAATAGCCTCTTTACAAAAATATAAAGATTTTAGCTCTG
The DNA here is from genome assembly GCA_945878825.1 of Haliscomenobacter hydrossis DSM 1100. Taxonomy (GTDB): domain Bacteria; phylum Bacteroidota; class Bacteroidia; order Chitinophagales; family Saprospiraceae; genus BJGN01. The sequence goes on along the minus strand of CAMDWC010000364.1, from coordinate 392 downwards.
ATGAATCAAGGATAGTAGTAAAATGTGAAACAAAGATAAATAGTAATAAGTATGATATGGCGCCTTCTTTTGCTGATAAGAAAAGCAAGGTTATTTATTTTGCAACAAGTCGGGATGAATCTTTTGGTTCAGCTAGGGATTTAATAATTGGCCATAAATTCATGGATATTTTTATGGCTACCTATGATGAAAAAGGTAATCCTTCAGATGTTAAATCAATTGACACAAAAGGCATAATAAACACTTCTCAAAGCGAAGGATCTGTTTGTTTCGATTCTAAGAGAAAAACGATGTATTTTACTCGTTGTCCTAATCCATCAAAAGTTAGTTTAGGTTGTGATATTTGGAAGGTAGATGTTAACGGAGAAGAGTTTGAAAATCCTACTAAATTG
>CAMDWC010000363.1 GCA_945878825.1 Haliscomenobacter hydrossis DSM 1100 | reverse complement strand
TATTTGTCAAGCCCAACAGCAGGGTATCGCCTATTTTATCCTTATTTTCTTCCCCATTCCAATGCTCATTAACCAGATCCAATGCGACAAGATTCCGGAGTAGCTGCAAGGATCTTTGCACGGAAACATAGACCCCACCTTCATTCAACAAGGAAGTAACCAAACAGGCATAAGCGGCAAGTTTAGGTTTTGGAAAAAGCAATTGCTCTTCATACAGGGGTTTGAGTTTGCTAATAAACGCGATCAATTCGTTATTTAGCTCTTTAACAGGATGAGTGAAACCAGATATAAATCCTTCTAATTTTTCTTCGACACTAAAATTGTCCCAGGTAGGCGCTTCGATAATAAAAGCGAAATTTTCCACCAATTCCTCTTCCAGATAAATATTCCGGCGTTTAAAAGCGGTCATATCGCTATTAAATAAATCTGTATTCTCCATGGTAGCCCATCTGTATTGAAGCGTTTCCATTGGATAGCCATTTATCTGCTTTTCAAAAAGAATGGAACTAATAACACTCATACATATAGGTTTAGCCTCATTTAAGAGATCAAAAACCAGGGCTTGTTTCTTCCATACACTATATGGCGCTGAAATAAACGTGATTTTATCGTCATTATCCTTAACCACCGGCATTCCGGTGATTTCCAGCTTACTGGTCATAGCGGCATTTACCTTTTTAAAGGAAAGCCCTAACGCCTGAGAAATATAAACCAGCAGATTAGCCTTATCGGTACCCGGGCGACCGATAATAAGTATTGGTTCTTCGGTCACTAACGACGCGAGAATCACTTTTTCCAATGGATCGAAACCAAGAACACCGATATTTTTTAGAAACATAATGAGGTATTTATGAACAACAGGACAAATTTATACTCAAATACTGATGGGATTGATTTTGACAAGGTTGTTAATTAGATATTGAATATTTTCACTCGAATAAAATATGGGCTCCCGAAAAGAAATTCAGAAGCCCATATTTACTTTTTCTAATTGGTTAAAAGATTACTTATTGTTATCAATTAAAATTTTAACTGTTTCAAACGTATTTGACGTTCGGAGTTGCAGATTATGCGTACCTGTAACGATGTTTACAGGTAGGTCAATCATAACATTATTCATCCCTTTACTAATTTGAATTTCCTGATTCACCAAGGTCCTACCTAACATATCGGTTAGCAGGATATACCCCTTTTCAGCCATATTTGAATTGAAATTCAAAGTAAAATTACCCTGAGCAGGATTCGGAAATACATTTAGTTTAACCTCCGTTGAAATAACGGTATTTGACACATTTTCCAACTTCAACGAAAGCTCCTTTACTTTAAAATCGGCATCAAAAGCTTCACGTTCAAGCAAATCATCGTTTATGTTTAGAGGAACGCTCATGTACCTTGCATTGAGTTTAACTCTTATTTCAAAAACAACTTCATTTTCATGTAACATTTTAGGCGTACCTGAACCAGCGTTCCAGCTTAAGCCGAGGGAACCATTATCTCCCGTTTCATTAGCCAGAAAAATACCCAAAGGATTATGCTCAATAGCCACTAATTCTGCCAGTTTACTGTCCCAATTCAGCGTAAACTGCATACCTAATAATTCTTGTTGTTTAGCTGCCTTGATGCGATAAATAACTTCATTTGTGTGTTTAGAGACCGTAGGGGTGATAATTTCATAAACAAACTCAATTTTTCTATCCCTACTCGCTTTTGGGACAAAATTTTGAGGTGTATTATCAAAATTCACATCACCCAGTTTAACCCCAATGAAATCTCCGACGACTTGGCTTTGCGTACTACTTATATTAATAGATTGAGGGAAAGGGAACGGATTTAGAGGATTTGTGAATACATGTTTTTTATCCACAAAAGAATATAGTTTTCCTCCAAAATTCGTTTCCGCGCCTAAGATGAATCTTCTTATCAAGATTATATCGGCTGCAGTTATTGTGCCACTTCCATTTACGTCAGCTGCAATAACCTGATATGGGGTTTGGAAAGGTTTCTTATTAAGGACATGAGCTTGTATTAAGCCGATATCTAAAGTAGAAACACCATTCCTTGGTTTTGCCTCAGTCAATTTACTAGGTGTCAGGGTATAATTAGCCAAAGAAATATTAGAAAAACTATAATTTCCGTTCACATCTGTGATGGCTGATTTTGAGCCTAAACTATTTGATAAAGTTAAAATTACACCTGGAACATTCAAACTTTTAGATGTTTGAACATTACCGCTTACTTTAACACAAGTTTGATTAATCACAAAAGTACCCAATTCAAACTTCATTTTATCAAAATTACTATCGACAACTTCAATCTCTATAGGGTCATTATTCATTTTAACTACTGCTATAGTCAATTTGGTGTCAATTACTTTAAACTTCAATACAAAAAGCGCGGTTGAATCAGGCAGAGTAACGGTAGTGGCATTAATCGAATTCCAAATGAAGCTAATCTTTCCTTTTTGACTATCTGTCAAGCCAAAATCATTGGTAGTTAAGCCAAGTGAGGTAGGTCCAAAGGAGGCAATACTTTCAAATTTTAATTTTGAAGCATCCCAACCCAGACTTCCCTGTGCGCCCAACACACCTTTAAAATTATAGGCTAAAAGTGGAATTTCCACTATGGAATCACAAGAAATATTTACGTTAGGCGTAAAAAACACGACAGCATTGGAATCTAAAGATTTAGTTTTGAAGGTAATTTCATTACCGTAAAAAGTACCATTTGGCGTGCTTGCATAAGCTCTTAGATAGTATAAAGTATTTGGTTGCAAGTAGGTCAAATTACTTTCAAAAGAACCGTAACCTGAATCATCCGTTGTCTTTGAATCTTGAATGGTAGGTGTTCCTGTGGTATTCCAACATACCCCTCTTGCCGTCACAGAAGTATTATCGGTAGAGGTTATTATACCCCCACTTATGGCACTTGTTGCTGTTGTTGAACCTATATTTGTAGTGGTTATCTTTAAGGAAGCGATTATAGAATCACGAAGGCAACGAATAGAAAAGCCATAACTCTTATCATCCGGAAAAGTGAATATTCTGTCATTGTAAACTGAATTTCTCATTGCTGCATAATGTAATCTATCACCAGTTGTAGAAGAAGTCCACCATAATGCGTCCCAATTAATATATCCAAAGCCACCTGCATGTCGTAGACCTCCAGGTAAAGCTGAAAATCCTGATGAGTTGGTACCCTTTATATTATTTGGAGACGACCATAATAATGAATCCGAACTTTTTAAATTAACCATAGCATTAACAGCACCTCCCACATAGTTTATCAATGAATTCCATTCACTTAAAGATGGAATGTGCCAACCTTTCGGACAAATTCCTCGATTGTCGCCTACAACATACCCGTTATATAAATAACCATAAGTGGACAAATTATTGTTATCATGACCATAAACCGTCCTGGCTCCCGTTTTCAAGGTACTCCAGGTTTGTCCGGAGCCATCTCCAGCTGTTCCACCCGAGTTGTCTAAGGGAATTGTGCTACCATCATTATATTTTGTAACTTTCAGATTCTCCTTTGTCCAGCACTG
>CAMDWC010000362.1 GCA_945878825.1 Haliscomenobacter hydrossis DSM 1100 | reverse complement strand
AAGGCAAATTGGTTTTTCTGTCCTTGTGATGCCGTAATAAAAAAACCATTCAATCCATTTATTCACTTATTAAGGCATTACTTTAGTCAAAACATCAGAGGTCTTTCCAATCGTCATTATCAATATCATAGACAATTTAAATCACTGATCAACAAGTTACAAGCCATTTCCAGCGTAGAGGGTTTTTCGTCTATGGTCGCCAAAGATTTGATAGAAAAACTAAACCATTCCGATAATGCCTTTCGATTTCTATTAGGTCTAAGCCTTTCTACGCCCGATTGGGATGACCTAGCCCCTCAAAGCAGGTATCAAATGGCAAAAGATGGCATTATATCTCTTATTTTAGCAGAATCTCTATTACACCCTCTTTTATTACAAATCGAAGATTCCCACTGGCTGGACCCCTCTTCCAAAGAGTTACTTGTTTCTCTTTGTCAACAATTACCCACTTTTCCAATCATGCTCGTAGTTACGTCCCGAACCGAGGCTTCAACGGAAATAAAAACATTTTTACCGACTAATTCCTCTTCACAGGTTGGCGTTTTTATACATCTTGAAAATTTCACCAGAAAAACCTGTGCTCAATTTACCGAAATAATTCTTGGGAATGAGGCCAATGAGGCTCTGTTAGATTATGTGGAGGTAACTACCAACAGAAATCCGTTTTACCTGGAGCAAATGGTAGAATTTCTAAAAGAAAAAGATTGGCTGACAACTTATCACGGCAAATGGACACTAAATACAGGTGAAATTGTAACCCCTGAAAAAATTGGAAATCTTCTAACTACCCGCATTGATAGCCTGAACCCTGACCTACGCGAATTATGCAAAGTTGCTGCAGTAATAGGAAGGGAATTTGACCTGACCATTTTAGAAACTGTGTGGAAAGCACTTCATACCGACGCAAATATTCTTCTGACACAAATCGGTTTTATAGAAAACCTTATTAAAGCTGGGACAAGAGAGAATATTTGGCGACCATTAACTAAAAGACGATTTTTATTTCAACACGCTTTACTCAGAGAAGCGGCTTATAATATTCAGCTGCCTGCCACCCTTCAACAGATTCATTTACTTGTGGCTGAGGCTATTGAACTTCATTTTAAAGATCATATTGAACTAAAATTACAAGAACTAGCCTACCATTACGAGCTGGCAAATCATATCCAAAAAGCCAGTGAATTTTTATATCTCGCCGCAGTTCAGGCAAAAAATAATTATTTGAATGAACATGCCCTTGGTTTCTTAGAAAAATTATTGAAAAATATACATTTAAATCAGCACCACCCTTTCAGGTTTAAAGCCCTTATTCTACAAGGCTCCATTTTAGAGATTACCGGTTATTGGGAAAGAGCAGAAAAAATATACCTTCAAGCTTATTCCTCACTAAATGAAGATTATTCAGGCGAATTAATTCCCATTTTATTTAATAATATAGGTCGGACGCAACTTTTCAAAGGGGATTATTCGGCAGCAATGATTTCTCAAAAAAAGGCCCTTGCCTATGCACAAAAAAATAATTTCCCTTTCCTTGTTGCTCCAACCTTAGCCTATTTGGGCAATGTTTATTTTAGGATGGGAAAATATGACGAGGCAAATTATCACTTTTCCGAAAGCTTGAAACTTGCCTCTCCGAAGGATAAAAATTATCCTACCACGCAGGTTTATGCAAAAATTGCCCTCACGCAGATGAATTTAGGTAAAAATGATCTTGCGTTAGACACTTTAAACAAACAATTAATGCATTGCATTGAGGAAAATGATAAACTTGGTTTGGCAACCATTTATATTTATAAAGGTTTGGTGCACCTCGATAAAGATGAAATTGAAGCAGCAAAAATAAATTTTAATGAAGGGATTGAATTGGCAAATCAAACGGGTAACAAACATTTACAAGCTATTGCCCTCGGAAATGTTGGCCTGATTTATGAAAAAGAGGGTGATTTTAACCGCGCGATGGCGCATTACGAAAAAGACCTGGATTTATGTAAGGAACTAGACGACAAACAAGGCACCTCTATTGTATTATGTCTTATTGGTCAGTTACTTAATCTTAAAGGTGAGTTTATGGAGGCTATAAATCATTTGCAAAAAGCCTTAACCATCAGCGAAATGTTGGGTTTCCAAAAAGGAATGGCAAAGGCGTTAAATACCCTCGGCGATATTTATTATTTCAAAAATGAATACGAGCGTTCTATCCATTTTTACGAGCGGGCAATAACGCTGACGAGAAGAATAAATAATAAACTGGTTTTAGGATATAGTCTCTTTGAACTGGCTATTGTCTTATTGGTTGACGGGCAATATGACAAAGTCAAAGCGCTATTAACAGAGGCTTCCGACCTTGTAAACGAATTATCCAACGACGCTTTCAAGTTCGATGTTAGACTATTGGAAGCAAAATATACCCGGGCAAATGGAGAAAAAATCCAAGCTGCTGAAATCCTTGTTCAAATGGAAAACATGCCCTGCACCCAAGAACAAGAAGCGGAAAGATTGTTTGAATGGGTTATGTTGTTTCCTCATGAAGCAGCCTTACGGGAAAATGCTAAAAATACATACCATTCTTTGCTGGAAATGACGCCAAAGTATATTTACAAAGAACGGCTAAGAATTTTAAACACCTATATAAACTAAATTATAGAGAATCAACAAATCCTAGTAGAGATGATTCCCTTTCCTTGTTTGCAAAAAACTGAATGCCTAGCGGTAAACCCTTATCTGTAGGCTGAACGGGGATAGAAATAGCAGGAATACCCGTCAAATTTGCATGAACAGTGAAAATATCGGCCAAATACATAGCAATAGGATCATCGAGACTTTCTCCAATAGGCCATGCAGGCCCGGGTGCGGTAGGCATTAAAATAAAATCATACTGATTAAAAATCTCCTCTGTCTTTTCAATAATTAACCTTCTAGCTCGCTGAGCTTTACCATAAAAAGCGTCGTAGTACCCCGAACTTAAAACAAACGTTCCCAATAATATACGGCGTTTAACCTCTCTTCCGAAGCCTTCAGTCCTTGATAGTTTATAGGTTTCCTCCAAATTAGTGGCATTGGGACTTCTATATCCGAATCTAATGCCATCATATCTAGATAAATTCGAAGAGGCTTCCGCCGTTGTCAAAACATAATACGCAGGAATCATAAAATCTAAGTATTCAAAGTCAACGCCTTCGACGGAATGACCTTTACTTTTTAAATTTTCAATCATACTTTCACACCTTTCCCGAACCGTTTTGTCTAAACTGGGATGTTCCAGGGCGGCTTTAAAATACGCTATTTTTGCCTTTTTGGGTGCCGTCAAATGATTTTCATACTTTTCAGGTATTGATGTCAACGCCGTACTATCATATTCATCGGGACCGGCAATAATAGAAAGTGTCCTTGCAATGTCCTTAATACTATGAGCGAAAATACCAATTTGGTCAAATGACGATCCGTAAGCCAGCAAACCATGTCGGGAAATTCTACCATACGTTGGTTTAAAGCCATTTATACCACAAAATGCAGCAGGTTGGCGGACAGACCCACCCGTGTCAGATCC
>CAMDWC010000361.1 GCA_945878825.1 Haliscomenobacter hydrossis DSM 1100 | reverse complement strand
ATCGTCAAAGGTTAATGGAAAATCAAAATCGCTAGCCGCTTCTTTTGGTGCGCGAAATGAAGAATAAGATTTGAGTTGTTTACTCCAAGATGAAATTTCAATTTTCAAGGTGTTCACCACCTTAACTATACCTGTAGGAGACCAACTTTTCACCTTGTCTTTAGAATCGGACAACCAAGTTGAATCAATCTGTTTCATCTCTAAATAATTAGAAGGGTAGAGTTTTGCTTTTAGGGTAAACATTTTGTTTTCGACTTGTATGCTGTCATCTGTTCCGACGATAAATCCAAAGTTTGTATACCCATTTGGATCAACTATTTTTGCTGAGACAATACTGTTTAAACGACTTTTATATATATTTAAACGATTGTCTGCGTCACTTTCATAAGCTAAAAATAAACCTTCTGCCTGAGTGATATTTGAAATAACTTTCTTCTGAATATTCTCCTTCTGTGCACTAACAACAAAGTAATGTGAAAACGGAAATATTGCAATGAATGCAACAACTATGAATAAGAAAATTAATATCCATTCCCAAATAATAAAGGTTTTAAAATTACGACTTGTACGTTTTAATAGCTTCACTCCAAAGGCTAAACCGCCTATTATACTAGATATAAATACCGCCCCAATTATGCTTGTGGTTGTATCACCTAATGTTAAAAAATTTATACTAAGGAAGCAAAAGAACCCATAGCTCAATGTTCCTAATACTGTTAGCAGATCTGCTAATGAAAATTTTGATTGAATCATATACTTAAAATTTATTTTTAAAATTCACATTATTTCTAATGTTACGCAATTCACTGTCAATTTGATCTAATTGCTTTTGCAATTTTTCACGTTCTCGCAACAAGTCGTCTTTATTTCTGCCTGATATCGGAGGTGAATTATTTCCATTGCCAAGATTAAAAGAACAAATAGGTATAGAATTGTCTTCAAGTTTGATTTTTCCAGTAAATTCTTCCGTTTTATCGCCGTATTTCACTTTTATTTTATAAGGAGTTTCATTTATTTCTATGTGCTTGTTGTAATACACCAGATAAACATTATAAGTGCCGTTTGGTGCACCACCTGAAAGCCAGTATATGTTTTCAATAGGTGTTTTACTATCTGGGTAATCTACATTCATGTCTATTTCGAACTTACCTCCGCTTGCAACACTTTTATTTTTAAACCAAAGAGTTTCATTGTTAGGGTCTGTGCAAACTAAATCTAAATCGTTGTAATTATTCCAATTTAATAGTATTTGAACGTCACCAGTTGAAGGCGTTTCCGGTCGACTATCACAATCTGTAAATTCGCCCGATTTTACTTTTTGTAAAGCTTTGTCTATTTGAATTAAATTGCCAACTTTACCCTCTGCAGGTATACCAGTACCCTTCAAAATACATACAATTTGTTCGGCTGTCAAGTTTTTATTCAAGCTTTTCATGAGGGCTATAGCTCCAGTAACGATAGGAGCTGCCATACTCGTGCCATCCATATACTGATATTCGTTATTGCCAATCGTACTGTAAATATCTGTACCAGGTGCCGAAATAGTTGAAAAGTCACCATAATTACTAAAACCAGTTTTGTGATATTCCCGATTACTTTTATCTACGGCAGAAACGACTATAAAATTCTTTGGTCTGCTCATTGGGTTAACTCCTGCGAGCATATTTTCATTTCCTGCAGCAACAACTATAATTGTTTTGTGCTTTTCTGAAATCTCCATTATTTTATTCCAAAGACGTTCTTCTTCTTTAAAATAATTGTTTTGTAAATTTCGTTGTTCATTTTCAGGTAGAGACCCTGAAAATGTCATTCCTAAAGAAACATTTATAATATCAGCACCTTGATATAGGGCATATAAAACACCATCTAAAATTGATGTGGTTGTCATTATTCCCTGCTTATTGGCTACTTGAACAGGCATAAAAGCACAATTAGGAGCTACTCCGCATAAACCTTCTCCATTATCAGCAATTGCCAATGCTGTACCTGCAACATGAGTACCGTGATCAATACTTTGAGGAAATATTTCCTTTGAATGTAGCCAAACATTATAAGGCATTACAACTTTGCTTTTTAGCTCAGGATGATTTAAACTAAAACCGTTGTCAATAATGGCAATTGTAAGTTTTGGAGAGCCTTTTGTTATATCCCAAGCTTTTGGTGCATTTATAGTTTTCAAATACCAGGATTTATCTGAGGATGAAAAAGCAGGATCTTTAGGAGTGTAACCACCTTCAAATAAAGACTCATCAAACACAAACAATTCGTATTTAGGAGCAAATTTTTCAGGAAGCTCTGTTTTAAGTTTCAACCTTTCTTCGGCAGGAACTTCTATTTGCATACGCTTAACTACATCATCATAGTAAACAACTTTATACTTCTCATTTGGATATTTTCTTTTAAATTCCTTCGCCAAATCCATAATAGATTTGTCTTCATTTTCCATTAGCACATTCAGGCGATTACTTACTATAACAGATTTTCCTGGCTCACGTATTATTTTAGTAGTATCAATGGGAGGCATTTCACCTTCATTAGGTGGTAAAACATTTCTGTATTCTGGTGGAGTAGGGACTTTCTCGTAAGGATTACCCGGATCATAAATACCACCACTATCCCTAACCCTTGGGTCGTCATTTATCCATGGCTTTTCATCTATCGGACTTGGAATAGGCCGAACCTCTTCTTCACAACCTCTTAATAACCAAATTAATAATAATATCAAAAGCAACAATAATAAAAACCAAAGTAACCATTTTAGACAACCTCTCCCTAAAAATAAATTTTGCAACCAATTCCAAAACCTCTTATACCAAGGAAGACGAGTAATTGGTGGTACTATTGCATTGTATTGTGCAATAAAAACTTCATCACCCGTAACTTCATAATTATTTGGATTCTTATCCCAACATTTAAATTCATAACCAGCGTTGGCTGCAACTTCGGGAATTTCATTTTCAGAAATAGTTTCGCCTGAATACTTTTGTAATTCTAAATTATCTAAAACACTTCCGTTATCACCATTTATAAATCGAATTGTGAATTTATTTTGAACTTCTTCTTTTTCTTCGTCTTCATCATCTTTATCATCTTCACGTTCATCTGGCTTGTATATTTTTTTAAATAAATTCTTACTAATTGTTCCAATTGGCTCTCTAACAGCATCTCTTAACTGCATACCCCAAATTCCTAATACTACTAATTCATCATAGCAATATAGAAATTCATCATTAATGAATTTTATAGACTTTTCAAGAGATTCAGCTTCGCTGTTTTGTCCTTCATTTTTTAGAGTATTAATGATTTTTTGATAATGAGCAATTGTGTCATTTTTTATTATATCATAACTAGTTTTCTCTTCGTCTTGTAAATCAGAAAATAGTCTTGGGGTTTCGTTGTAAGGTTTTGAAAACCATGTTGTCGTATCGCCCTCTATAATAGGTTCTGCTAAAAAGTGTCGGTATTTTTCGTCCACTTTATTATTTACAACATTTTCAATATCAGTATAGCGTTTAAATAAGGTATGTTCACCAAAACCTTGTATTGACCTGAAATCTTTTTGTTT
>CAMDWC010000360.1 GCA_945878825.1 Haliscomenobacter hydrossis DSM 1100 | reverse complement strand
GGCAGGTTGCCAGGAGGAACGCATCATTTTTTTTATGTAACTAACAGGTCTTTCGACATCGTAAAAATATTTTGAATACCAGCAAGCTACCACACAATCATTTAGTGCTAATCCTAATTTTGCATTAGCGTAAATGGCCGTTTCCAAATCTACATTTTCCAGTTCATATACTTGATTGGCAATAGCCAACCATCTTGAAGGGGGACTGAAGGTTAAACCTGTTAAATCATCGCTCCAAAAAAAGGCCAGCCATCTTTGGTCTGGTGTTGGATTATTTACTGTTGCATACACTTCCGCTGCCTGAACATAGTATTGAGAATTAACTTCTTCACTGTAAGGAATGGGAGCAGGAATCAATTTATCCCCCTCATTAATCACAAAGGTACGGGCATAGCCATAATCAGGGAACATACCAGGTCCACTCGCATTAGTAGGAGAAAACCTACCTGGCTTTGGACTGTTTGTGTATTTACTTACTGAATTTTTAAATGGATTTAAATGATAATCGTGCCCAACAGCGTCTGTTTTTGCATATTCAAAAACTGCTTCTGCCACCTTAATACCATATTCATCTGATTTTATGATACTTTCAGCCGACGCATCGTCTTTATAATCATTTTTGAGTTTGTTGTATAATGCAGAAATTTTAGCAAATTTATCGGCTGGAATACCATTTACATTGGCCATAAAATTGGTCAGCAGTTTGCTGTAGATGGCATTTATTACCGTCGGATAATGATAATCAACAAGAGGTTCTTGTGTAGGAATAGATAAACCCGAATAATTAAATCGTAAACTTTTGAAAGCAGGCATATCTATAACGGAAGCCTCGTAACACGCTAAACCTATGTAAGCCAAGGTTCTTGGTGTCGGACAAGGTCTGAAACCCTGCGCGTACCGCTCTAGATCAAGGAAAAGATTATTCCATTGCTGTACCACTTCACTATCAAAATCTTTGGTTAATCTGGAAGTAAAAACCTCCGGATTTTCTTTTTTACAACCATTTACAAATAAAATGGATAGGATTACTATTACAAAAAATGGCTTACTTATTAGGTTTGGGAGAAGTTTTTTCATAAATTAAAATTAATTTAAAAATCTTTGCAATATATGAATTTTATTTCAAAAAATATAAAGGTCAAAGGTCATTTTTTTTAATTGAACATACCCTGCAAAAACTACCCTTTGTCCTTTATCAGAAATTAAGTAAATTTGTATTTATACTGAATATTTTCTGGTTTAGAGACAATAATTATAAAGCATGGAAAAGCCCAAAATAGGGATAAGTGTTGGTGACATCAACGGTATTGGACTTGAGGTCATTATCAAGACCATTTCAAATTCTCGCATTCTAAACTCATGCACTCCCGTAGTGTATGGGTCTGCAAAGGTTTTGTCTTACCACAAAAACATCACAGAGCTGGAATTTCCTTTCCACCAAGTGCGTAATGGTGAAAAATTCCAACCGAACACAGTTAATGTGGTCAATTGTTGGCAAGAAAGTGTAAATATTAACTTAGGCCAAATCACGGAAGAGGGGGGCGTTTATGCTATTAAATCGCTGGCAGGTGCGGTTAAAGAATTAAAAGATGGACAAATTGATGGGTTGGTAACTGCCCCCATAAATAAAGAAACCATGGAATTAGCCAAATTTGGTTTTCCCGGACATACTGAATATCTCACCCATGCTTTTGGTCAGTCCGAAAGTCTTATGTTCATGGTACAAGATAATTTACGAGTAGGACTGGTAACAAATCACCTACCTGTAAACAAAGTGGCAAGTGCCATAACAAAGAATCAAATTATCAAAAAAATCCATTTGATGGAGACCTCACTCCAGCAAGATTTTGGAATAGACAAGCCTACTATAGCTGTACTGGGATTAAATCCGCATGCGGGCGATGGAGGGGCTATAGGAAATGAGGAAAATGACATCATCAGACCTGCCATCATTGAGTGTAAGAAGAATGGCACCCTGGTATTTGGTCCCTTTCCAGCTGACGGCTTTTTTGGCTCTGGTAATTATGCAAAATATGACGCCATATTAGCCATGTACCACGATCAGGGTTTAATTCCTTTTAAACTGCTATCTTTTGGCGGAGGGACTAACTTTACTGCTGGCCTGCCTTTTGTGAGAACTTCGCCTGACCACGGTACGGCCTTTGAGATAGCGGGAAAGAATGTAGCGGATCCAAGTTCATTTAGAACAGCTCTTTTTACTTGTATAGATTTAGTTCGTTCACGTCAACAGTTTAAATTAGATCATGCAAATCCTTTGGTTCGAAGACATAAAGCAAGTATCCAAAATCCGGCAAGTAACGAAGAGGAAGAAATCATCGAAGATTTAGATTAATGCAAGAGCAAACGGTTCATAAACGATTCATAATGGTAGTTTCCATTGTGACGTTCATTTTATTACTAGATCAGGGGCTTAAGATCTGGGTAAAAACCCATCTTACTTATGGTGAGGAATTTCCATTGTTTGGATGGTCATGGATTTCCATTCATTTCGTTGAAAACAACGGTATGGCCTTTGGGTTTGCCCTTCAGGGAGTATATGGTAAACTATTGCTAAGCACCTTTAGAATCATTGCTGTATCTTTTTTACTATTTTTTGTCCATAGGCTCATTATGGAAAAAACAAATATTTTGGTACTCATTAGTTTTAGTCTCATTTTATCAGGAGCCCTTGGAAATATTTTAGACAGTGCGTTTTATGGCATCATTTTTTCTGAATCATTTTATCACGGAGAGGTAGCAGAAGCATTTCCTGAAAATGGGGGATATTCTGGATTTTTGCGTGGGAAAGTAGTAGATATGTTACATATCCCCTATTTCAAACCCGTTTTCAACATCGCTGATGTGGCTATTACCTTGGGCGTAATATTCATAATTTTTAGTTACAAACAATTTTTCCATCTGGAAGAAAATCAGGTAAATGAACAGAAAGAAGTTAGAGGCAATCTCGAGGGTTAACCAACAAAATCGCCTCTATCCTTTGATGTTTTAATTTTCCGCCTGCAGGAACGACTTAATAGCCTGTACTGCTCTATCTACCTTTGTATAGTCAATGCTATATTGCACAAACTTACCCTCCCTGTTTGTCTGTACCACATCAGCATTCCTAAGAACGCTTAAGTGTTGAGAGGTGATAGATTGCTCTAAGTCGAGCGTGTTGTAAATTTTGTTTACATTTATTTCATCATTTTGATCAATAAATGACAAAATTTTGATGCGTAACGGATGGGCGAGTGCCCTCAAGATGTCGGTAGAGCTATCTAACCGCTCTTGGTTGAAGTTGATTTTTTCTTTTACTTTTCTCATAGTTCTAAAAATTTAAAATAGAAGTGTGTGCATTTCACTTTTTTAAGATTTGGGAAAATGCCGCAACTGAGGGGTTTTGCAGGCATTTTCCCAGAGGGAGGTAACTTGAGACATACCAAATTAACTTTGAAAAATGTGGGTCTTACCCAGCTAACTCATCCACTAAACGTGCAATCTGCTCCAAACGATTTTTGTCAAGGGAGTAATGAATAAACTTACCTTGTCTGGTAGTTTCAACAACACCTACG
>CAMDWC010000359.1 GCA_945878825.1 Haliscomenobacter hydrossis DSM 1100 | reverse complement strand
GTGACCCGGCCATATTCGAACTTATTGGTAAGCGGCGAATTCCATTTCTAAACGGGCTGGAATTTCTCTTGGTGTTATGTCTTGTAAATAAAACCAGACCTCTAGTTTGAACGAATTTTTAATAAGATTTTTTCTGGCATTGATGAGCGTTGGAAATAAATCAATCTCTAAAGCTGGTCTTCTTAAGGCTAGTTCGTTTTGATAAAAAACTTCTTCAGCAGTTTGGCAGGTAAGAGATTTATCCTGACATATTCTAATAGACAATTCTCTGAGCCAATAAAAGGAGATGCTTTCGTCCAGGGTAACCAGGCGCGCTGAAACAGGTTCTATTCTTGTTATTAATGCGGTATCAAGCCCTGCAGGTAAAAAGTTTTTTATGTTCGATGGAACCAGATCCAATGAATACACCCGTGGTAAAATACCACTTAAACCGGAGGGGATATTTAGCCGAATATTAGGGTAGTACATGAAAAATGAAACCAAACGTCGGTCACTTCGACAGGAAAAAATGGTTAGTAAGCAAAAAAATAATACAAAAATCCGCACTATACTTTGTTTTACTTGAGATGAACGCAATAATAATTTAAAAATTATGATTTTGAATGTGGACTGATTTTTAATTTTAGTTATATTAGGGAATAATATTTTTATAATGGGTGAGAAAAAATTTAAAAAAGCAAAAGGTGAATTAGGTAAGCAACAATTTGTTTCCAATCTTTTGCAGGATATGCAAGCGCTGGAATACATGTTACACAATCAGTTTTTTGAAACCGGTATTACCAGAATTGGTGCGGAACAAGAAATGTGTATCATACAAAAAAAATCGTTCAAAGCTGCTCCTATTGCGTTGGAAATCATGGATTTTCTTAAAGATATGCCTTGGTTAGATACGGAATTGGCAAAATTTAATCTGGAGATAAATCTGGATCCTCGTGTTTTCACTGGCTCTGCACTTAAAGATATGGAGGCAGAAACAAATGAAAAATTAAAGATTATTAAAACAGAATTAGCACATTTTCAATCAGATATATTACTTACCGGTATTTTGCCAACACTGCATAAAAATGATCTGGAATCTCATAATTTAACGCCACGGGAAAGGTATAAATTATTGGTGGAATCACTTAGTGCCCAATTGTTAGGACAAGCATTTGAGCTAAGAATTCAAGGCATTGATGAATTATTACTGAGAAGTCATACCCCTCTTTTGGAGGCGGCAAATACTAGTTTTCAAGTTCACTTGCAAGTTGATCCGGAAAATTTTGTTCCTTATTATAACATAGCTCAAGCATTAACTGCTCCTGTTTTGGGAATTTCGGCCAATTCCCCCATTGTTTTTGGTCGACGATTATGGCATGAATCCAGAATTGCCCTATTTCAACAGGCATTAGACGTAAGAACTACCAATGAGCACATGCGGGAACGGAGTCCCAGAGTAAATTTTGGTTCCGATTGGGTTCATAACTCCATTCTGGATATCTATCGGGAAGATATTGCCCGTTTCAGATCATTGATTTATCCGGAAACAAATGAAAATTCTATCGAAACAGTCCTTGCCGGAAATATTCCCCGTTTAAGTGCCTTACAAGTGCATAATTCAACAGTGTATCGATGGAATAGACCCTGTTATGGTATTAGTGATACTGGAAAACCTCATTTGCGAATTGAAAACCGGGTTCTTCCTGCTGGTCCAACCGTAGTGGACGAAATAGCTAATGCCGCTCTTTGGTTAGGGGCCGTCGTAGGTTGCGCTAAAGAATGGGGGGACATTAGAAAAAAGATGAGCTGGGAAGATGTAAGAGATAACTTTGAGAAAGCAGCGCGCTTCGGGATGGATTCGAAATTTACGTGGTTTAAAGATAAAAAAATTACGGTAACCGATCTGGTTCAACATGAACTCATTCCTCTCGCCAAAGAAGGACTTGCTTCGCAAGGGATTGATTCGGGAGATATTGATTTTTATATGGATATCATTTCTCAGCGAGCTAAGTTGAATTTGAATGGGGCAAGATGGCAGCTTCGCGCTTTTACAAAGCTGAAAAAAGAAACAAGTATGGATGAAGCAGTAACTGTAATGACCAGTGCCATTTACGAAAATCAGTCACTGGGCAAACCTGTCCATACTTGGGAACTACCAGAATTGAAAGATTTGTTAGATTATAGACCAGGGAATTTGAGGGTCGAGGAATTTATGCAAACAGACCTTTTTACGGTCTCAAAAGATGACCTCATTGAGTTGGTAGCAAAGTTAATGGATTGGAGAAAGGTCAGATATATGCCTGTGGAAGACCAAAAAGGTAATATATGCGGATTAATTACCTCTCGCTTATTACTCCGATTCTATAGTCAAAATGGTATTTCCCTTATTGAAGGAAAAAAATTACATACAGTAGAGGATATTATGATTAAATCGCCCATAGTTATTGAACCAAGTAAATCAATTATTGAGGCGCTTCAAATCATGCGTGAAAAGAAAATTGGCTGCCTTCCAGTGGTTACTGATGGAGAATTAATAGGCATCATAACGGAAATGGATTTTCTTCGTATTTCCGCCAGGTTAATTGAACGCTTAGAGCCTTAAAATCAATTTGATTCCTTGAGGTCGCTTATTTAAAAAGGTTACACTGTTACAGTATAACCTTTTTATCATAATGGCTCCCCTTTCAGGCTTGAAAGTAAAATCTAAGCCTCAAATTTATAGAGTAATTCATAATATTCTTCTAACATTCTTTTTACAGCAAAAGGTTCTTTTGTCTGCATAATGCTTTCACGCATCATGTCCATCCATGCTGACTTATTTTCATAGTAGGTTGGAATAACTTCTTCCATCAATACTTTGTACAGTGCTTTCAAATCATGAGCGTCCTGAACCTCCTCTTCTTCATGTTCAAAACCATCTCCAAACTGCCATCCAGTAACCCCATGCACACAAGCTTCCGGCCACCATCCGTCTAAAATACTCAGATTTAAAACACCATTCATAGCTGCTTTCATTCCAGATGTTCCACTGGCTTCCAAGGGTCTTCTTGGGTTGTTTAACCAGATGTCTGAACCACGGGTAAGCATTCTTCCAATGGAAATATCGTAATTTTCAAGAAAAACAACCGCCTTAGGATACTTTTTAGACATGGCAACCAGATTCTTAACGATTAATTTGCCAACATCATCCAGTGGATGTGCTTTACCCGAGAATACGATTTGAAATTTTTTCTCAAGTAACAAAGGTTCAATGATAGACAAATCTGAAAATATAAAATCAGACCTCTTATAGGGTGCGGCACGACGGGAGAAACCAATAATTAATTTTTCCTCATCGAGACGAACGCCATTCTTTGCTTCAATAAAATCAATAAGCGCCCTTTTATTTTGTAGGTGAGGTTCCCAAAGATCAGAGCCATCTTCTGCGGCACGAATCATCGCATTGTCAACCCAGGTAGGTAGATGAATGGCATTGGTGATAGCCAAAATTTCTGCTCTTTGATCTATATCGGCCCACATTTTATTGGATGTTTCGCCATGTAATTGCGCTACACCATTGGCTATTTTTGAAAGTCTGAGGGCACCGATGGTCAT
>CAMDWC010000358.1 GCA_945878825.1 Haliscomenobacter hydrossis DSM 1100 | reverse complement strand
TTTAATGTGAGATATGGTTTAAAACTTGTTATCGATGATATCGATCCTGCCTATACTCTTGGTAAATTATTTCAACAACGACAGGAACTTGAAAAACTAATTTTTACTGAAAAGTTACATGAACCAAATAAATTAATCCCACTTGCTCCGGTTATCCAAAAAATAGCTGTACTAAGTAATGATCAGGCAGCTGGTTATCATGACTTTGTTCATCAACTAACCGAAAACGCAATGAATTATGCCTTTTCTTTAACTTTATTTCCTATTTCACTACAAGGGACTCTTGTGGAAGATACTGTACTTAATCAACTAAATGAAATATTGAAATCAGAATATACCTTCGATGTTGTACTAATCCTTAGAGGCGGTGGATCAAAATTAGATTTAGCAGGATTTGATAGTATACATATTTGCCGCGCCATTTCTTCCTTTCCTATCAAAATCATCACTGGCATTGGTCACGAAGTGGACGAAACGCTTTCCGATCTTGTTGCAGGTATTTCATTAAAAACACCCACCGCTGTAGCTGAACATATACTATACCATAATCAAACTTTCGAAGCATCTATTCAACAAATGGTTCTAAAAATCAATGATATAACTAAGTATAAAGTGCAACAAGCTAAGTTAAAGATATTGCGGTTTCAACATGAACTTTCTTTAAGACCAATGAGAGTCATTGATAGAGCAAATACTAAACTCGAAAATATTCAAAAATATCTACCTAATTTAGTTGATAACAGGCTAAAAAAAGAAAAGGTAAAACTATTAAATTTAGACAGATTAATTAATCTTGTTAACATCCCAAGCACGCTAAAAAGAGGATTTTCTATTACGAAAGTTTTACCATTTCATAAACCATTGAATGATGGATTTAAGGCAAATATGGAAATTGAAACCCTCTGGGAAAAAGGTAGTTTCAAAAGTATTATTATTGATAAATGACCATAACAAAGAAAAATGAATACAGATATCATTAGTTACGAAAAGGCTTATTCGGAACTGGAATTAATCATAAATCAATTGGAGTCTGATGCTCTTTCCATTGAATTATTAGCAGAAAAAGTTTCCAGAGCAGCCTATTTATTAGAATTATGTACCCAGAAAATGCGTTCCATAGAAGCCGATATTCAGCAAATAATTGGTACGTCATAATTAAAAAATTCTATGCAGGTCATAACGGTACTTAGCTTAGGTTCTAACGTTGGAGATAGGTTAAATTATTTAACTTTATCTAGAACGGCTATTTACAAATACATTGGCTCCATACAACTTTCTTCAAGTATTTATGAGACAGAACCGTGGGGAGTTGATAATCAGGATAGTTATTTAAATCAAGTCGTTGCTGTTCAAACGGATCAAAAACCCAATGAATTACTCAAAAATATTCATTTAATTGAAAGAGAACTTGGGCGAATTCGCAGGGAACATTATGGTCCAAGAACCATTGATATTGATATATTATATTATGGAGAAAGGATTATAGATATAGAAAATTTAAAAATTCCTCATCCTCACATTCAAAAAAGGAGATTTATTTTAGTTCCTTTGTCTGAAATTTTACCCCAAATGCAAAATCCTTTACTGAAAATAACCAATCAGGAATTGCTGGATATGGTAAAAGATGAAGGAAAAGTAACAAAGTGCCAACCTTATTGAATGTATGAAAAGTGAATCATTAGCTTACCCTTATATTGTCATAGAAGGTAATATCGGAGTAGGTAAAACAACATTTTGTCGTAAGCTTCAAGAAAAATATAATGCTCGTTTGATATTAGAACAATTTTCTGACAACCCTTTTCTTCCCTATTTTTATGAAAATCCTGAAAGACACGCCTTTTCTGTAGAGCTCTTTTTTATGACAGAAAGACATAGGCAGTTGCAAGAAGATCTCATTCAAGGCGATCTTTTCAATCAACAGATTATTTCTGACTATATCTTCATTAAAACCCTATTATTTGCAAAGAATAATTTGAATGAGGAGGAATATCGTCTATTCAACCGCTTATTTCATGTTTTGAATGCTCATTTCAAAAAACCAGATTTAGTTGTTTATCTTCATCGACCTATCTCAACCCTATTGACACAAATAAAAAAGAGAGGGCGATCATATGAGATGGAAATGAGTACCATGTATTTAGAAAATATTCAAAAAGCCTATTTTGATTTTTTTAAAATGGACCCTGAGTATCCTATTTTAGTTGTAGGTATCGGTGATTTAGATTTTGAAAAAGATGTTCAGGCCTTTGAGCTACTGAATAAGCTCCTTCTAAAAACTTATGCTGCAGGAGTGCATTACATAGACCTTGAAATTACTCCATAAAAAATACTTGTTTTAAAGGAATAATAACAGGGGAAGCGTCATCATTAGTAACCATGATATCTTTCATGTACGCCCACCAATTCTTCATCACCAAAGATTCAGGCAAACTAGTTAAAGAAGAGACATTTTCAACCGTCATTTTTCCAAAAAGAACATGACTTTCTTCGTCTAAAAAAATACTATAATCACTGATTCCATGAACTTTCAACAGACTTTTTAATTCCGGCCAAATCAGATCGTGCCTTTTTTTATATTCATCGGCATAACCGGGTAATAAATTCATTTTAAATGCCAAAACCTCCATACAAGCTTATTTTATGAATATTTAACTAACGCTTTTAATACCCTGGTAGAAAGCTCACCTTCACAAGCGTCTAAATAATCCTGATAGGAAATGGGAATTAATCGAAGGTTAAAATTTTCGTCTGAGGCATTGGCTTTTTCTATTTGTACCCACCAACGACCACTGCGATTACTTTTCCAAAAAGTAAGTAATTTTTGATGTTCCTTAACTTCAACTAAATATTCTATCATACCGTCGAAATTTATAGGGAAATCACCTTTCTTATTATTAAAACCATCTAAAAAATACCAGATAATCTGTGCCAAAGCCTGGTAATCTATTTGATTATTTGAATTCTTAAAATCAAAACCTGATATACTAAATCCCTTTAAAGTATCACTTAAACCTGCATATCTAGAAAGCTGACAAATTTCTTCAAGAAAAAAACCACTAGGACTTTTAGGCATTTGACTCGGAAAATCAGCGTATTTAAGTGCTGACATTTCAAGAATACAAATATCAGCATGACGTATTGAAGGCTCTAAATCTTTTAGATTTTGTTTAGCCTGACCTAATCTTTGTAATGAAACTCCCTTTTCTTCACAATAGGTAAAGCCACCGGAAGGTACTAAGTGTGTTTGTACACCAATGATATGTCCTCCTTCTGCAGTCTCTCCATCACTTGATAAAAATGTATCTAAATAAGGAAACTCTGATGAGGATTGAAAAGGAAAACACCTGAAACGGTCATCAATGGTTGTTAAATGTAAAGATGAATAAACATTATGCATAGCTTGCATAAATGATTTATTTAAAGAACTATCATTGGTAACGAGGATAGGAAAAACGCTAGCATTAAAAATTTCTTCGAAAAGAGGAAGAGCAAATGAATCATTAGATTTAGGTGTTTTGAGAAAATCTAATGATTCATTTGCTCTTCCTCTTTTCGAAGAAAAGAGGACGAGCAAATGAATCATT
>CAMDWC010000357.1 GCA_945878825.1 Haliscomenobacter hydrossis DSM 1100 | reverse complement strand
CCCATGATATTCAAAAAAATATCTTTTTCAATCAGGACTTTTTTCCATTTTTTATAAAGAGAAAAATGGCTCAGTCCAATTATATATTTTTTCTGTTAGATGGCTTTCACGCCAATGAAACCCACACTGACTTTATTTGGGAAGTAAGACAAACAAATAAATTAAAAAAGTATAATATTGAATTACTACCTATCTGGACTGTAAATTGGTGGAAAAATAATAGTTTAGAAATCAAAAGGTTACTTTTAAATATCAACGCTCTGGACTAATGGGTTAGATCATTTTACGCCTTCGAAAAGCCAGTTGGCCAAAGCCTGTCTGTTGGAAGGCAAAATAAATCGCTGTTGATCGAAGTTATTCCTCAAATTACCAAGTTCAATATAAACAGCAGGCATGGGTGCATTTTCAAGAGAGTATAGTTCACGGCTTGACAAGGTCCCTTTATAAACACCTGTTGAGCGATTCTCTTTATATTTTTCACTGAAGGTTTTATGAATATTATTGGCTATTTGATGTGAAACTTGACTGTTCGCCTGATGGTAAAGAAAAAGGTCAACTTGTTGTTCGGTATGCCTTGAATCAACATGAATTTCTAAAAGATACTGACCATTGGATGCTAATTTTTTGTTTTTTTCGAACAGTGATTTTACTATATCTATTCGCTGTTCCAATCTCTTTAATTGACTCAAAGGGATTTTTTCACCGCCCCATACCGTTTCATCTCTATCGCAAAGTAATATTTCGTCATCTCTGATACCGTCATCTCCATCCCGGGTAATCATGTAGGACATGGCTCCTTCCTGAATAAGTTTTCTACATAGTCGCAAGCCAACATCATAAGCATATTCGTCTTCACAAAGCGTGTGGCCATTTTTAACCACCTGAGCACCCGGGTCAGGACCGCCGTGGCCACTGATAATATAAAATATTTTACCTTTTAAAACATCAGAGAGGATCGGTGTTGATTCATATTTTCCAAAAATCGGAAAACCTTTTTCGATTGTGTTAACTGGCAAATTACAGGGGGTAAAATGGTGTGGAATCCAAAGCATTTTATCAGTTTGAAATGACTTTGGTTTAATGCCAGCTGAAACAAGTTGTTCATTGTATTTTTCAATTTCTCTTGCTTTCTCAAATTCGGTAATGCCTAAGCTTGACCTTATTGATTTACCGTCAAAGCCAACCTGTTTAATAGGCAAAAGGTAAACTTTATCAAGGATTAGATTAGCCTCGGGAGATAAATTGTTCAGGGAAAGAAATTTTTCCTCATTACATGAGTGGGTATCTAAATGGTAACGGACTAATAATTTTTTTATCCCATCTCCTTGTTTGGCCTTCACCATTAACCAGTCTTCATTGATATTTGCAGAAGATAGCAGCATAACTATGGCAAAGATTGATGATAGTAGTTTATATTTGTGTTCATGAATAAATCTAGGAGGAGTTTTCTTTTTTAAGAAATTGAATATGAAGGATTTACATTTCATTTTATTGTTGTTGCGAAAAGAGTTTTTGTTAGAGTTCAGAACTCGTTCTGCTATCAGCGGTATATTTTTGTATGTAATTTCCACTTTATTTGTTGTGTATGAAACTTTTGTCAAGATACAACCCAATGTATGGAATACCCTTTTTTGGATTATTCTATTGTTTGTTGCCGTCAATGCCATGGTCAAAAGTTTTGTTCAGGAAAAAGGAAACAGGGTGCTGTATTATTACAGTTTATTGAACCCATCTCATGTATTCATAGCAAAGATAGTTTATAATACCTTGTTACTATTAGTATTAAGTTTATTAATATGGGGTTTATTTATATTTTTTGGGGATAATCCTGTAAAAGATATGGGTTTATTTCTACTTATTTTGTTTTTAGGAAGTTTCGGATTTTCGGTTACTTTCACCTTTTTAGCCTCATTAGTGGCGGCGAGTAATCAAAGTTCCACGCTGCTCGCTGTGTTAAGTTTCCCATTAATAATACCAATTATATTGATGTTAGTAAAAATATCGGCGCACGCCTTAAGGCTTATACAAGACACAGCAGTTAGCGGTGACCTAGCGATATTAGTGGCCATAGATTTGTTATTATGCGGGGTTGCATTGTTGTTATTTCCATTCATCTGGAGAGATTAAATGAATTATCATGATTGAAAAGGGCAAAATTTGGAAATTTTCAGGGGTTATTTTAATCGTTTATGTTATCATAGCCGGATTATTAATCCCTTTAAAATCAGGTATTGAATCTGTCGAACCCTCTTATGGAAATGCGGGGGAAACTTTAAAAATTCAAGTAATAGGTTACAATACGCATTTTAAAGAAGCGGGTAATTCCCTTCGAGCCTGGTTAAAATGGGAAAACGGGAAGGCTATTGCGGCTACGGAAATGGTTGCTTTAGATGAAAGAAGGATGAATCTGACGTTTTCTATTCCTAATAATTTACCTGAAAATACAGAAGTCCAGGCAGTTACCCTCTTAATCGATAGTGAAACTGATGGCACTGCCGTGTTGCCCTCAGCGATTTTTTTAACGCAGACAGAGAAAGTTTTAGCTGCAGAGGAAGTTCCCTGGGTAAAACCGGAGGATTTTTCAAATAATGGACAGATTACTTTTCCGTTCAGGAATATTCTGGGCGAAACCATTCGGAACACATATTTTCATGTACCGCTTTGGTTTGGTATGATGTTCCTTTTTTTATTTGCAGTTATTCACAGTATTAAATATTTGAGAAAGGGAGACGCTGAATCTGACTTAAAAGCAGAAGCTTATACCCAAACAGGCATATTTTACGGATTACTTGGACTCATAACCGGGGCTCTTTGGGCAAAAAACACCTGGGGCGCTTATTGGAGTTGGGATATAAAACAGAATATGACCGTGGTTGCCCTATTAATCTATGCTGCCTATTTTATTTTAAGGGCTTCTTTTGAAGATCCTGAGAAGAGAGCGAGAGTTTGTGCAGCTTATGGGATTTTTGCGTTTTCTACCCTCATTCCTCTGATATATGTCATTCCAAGACTTACCGATAGCCTTCATCCGGGTTCGGGGGGGAATCCAGCTTTTGGTTCCCAGGATTTAGATAATACGATGCGCATGGTTTTTTATCCGGCAGTTATCGGTTTCACTCTGTTTGGATTTTGGCTAAGTTCCCTCCAATTCAGGTATTTAAGACTCCAAAAATTAAGGGAAGATTTAGATTAGGTGATTTTTATCATTTTATTTATGAAAAAAATCAGTCATTTTGCCCTCAGCATGAAACAATTTTGTCCTCAATATTTTTTTTAAATATAACCTTTAACGTAAACTCCATGAGCCGATTCTTTCTATTTGTTTTTATGTCATTCATTTCCATTTTTTCAGCTTCAGCAGCCAACGCTGATTTTATGAGAAGTATCGGAAAAATTTATGTGGTTGTCGGGGTAATGTTGTTATTGTTTATAGGAATCACCTTCTACTTAATTTTAATTGACCGCCGCCTTACCAAATTTGAAAACCAAATAAAATCAGATGAGTAACCAGTTTAGTTTTTTTGACAGCGTAAATGTCTATTTTGACAGAGCAGCTGAGCATACAGGCTTGCCTCCAGGGCTTTTACAACAAATTAAAGT
>CAMDWC010000356.1 GCA_945878825.1 Haliscomenobacter hydrossis DSM 1100 | reverse complement strand
GCCCATTCTTTCAAAGATATAGGGGTTAATTCATCTAAAATACTGATAAGATCGTCCCATGTCGCATTGGCATAAGAAAAGTCTTTCAAATATTTTTGAAGACCCATTTGAAAAGGTTCCGTTCCCATCAACTTTTCCAGTTGACGCATTACAATGGGTGCTTTTTGATAAATGATGCCACCATACAAGGATCCGGCATCCTTTAGATTTTCCAAAGCCTGTTGAATGGGATGGCTTCCGCCAGAGCGATCTTCACTATAAGCCGTAGGATGATGAGAAATTAAAAAGCTTAATTCATGATTTACCTCGGGGAAATCGGGATTGACCGCTTTGGCTGCCATAAAGTTAGCGAATACTTCCTTAAGCCAAACATCATTGAACCAGTTCATAGTAACCAGATCACCAAACCAATAATGAGCCGTTTCGTGAGCTATCAATCTGGCACGAGCTAATTTTTGATTATCCGTGGCGCTTTCTTCTAAAATGAGCGCGCTTTCTTTATAGAAAATATTTCCGACATGTTCCATGCCACCATATTGAAATCCTGGGAGCAAAACAAAATCTAACTTTTCAAAGGGCATTGGAATCTGGGTATAATCTTCCAGCCATAAAATGGAAGTAACATGCAGGTCAAAAATTTTATCCAGGTTTTGAGCCACTTTTAGGGAATCAGTTTCCCTGAAGAGCATGCTCATACTTCTACCTTTTTTTTCTTGAGTCACCCTATTGAATTTTCCTGCGGCAAAGGCAAACAAGTAGGTACTGATAGGTTGGGTTTCCTTATAATGTAGTATTTTTTTAAGTCCGGTGGCGGTGCTTTTCGTTAGCGTACCATTGGCAGAAGCATCCCAGGATTTTGGAACCTGAAGGGAGAGAGTAAACCTGGCTTTCAAGTTCGGTTGGTCAAAACAGGGGAAAAGCGTGGCGGCACGGTCGGGCACTAATAAGGTATAAAGGAAATCAGCATTTCGGTTAAGGGATTGATTTCCAGCTATGAATTCAATTTGAATTTTATTCTCCCCCACATTTAAATGTATTGGATCAATGATCAGGTGACCCGCCACAAAATCAATGGGGACTATTTTTTTATTTACGGTTACCTTTTGAAGATTCTCCCGGGAAACCTTGAAATCAAGTAGTAAGGGCTGAGCCTTATGTTTTAGGTTTAAAGATATATCTACTTTGGCAGGAATAGGCGCCGATTTTTCTGCTGGAATATCAAAAAATAATTGATAAGCTAACCCACTGATATTTTGAGCTCTTTCACTGGCTAAATCACAGGTAACGCCAGCAACCACCTCTGTTTTTTGCGCATTCATAAATGTAAATGTACCCAGTATAAAAGGTAACAAAAAAGATAATTTTCTGAATAGCATCTTAAAATATTTGAAATCTTTTAAATAGTACAAAATAGGAATAATTTGCTTCATTTAATTATTAGAGACTTTTTTATAAGGTTTGCCGAAAGAACTTTGTATTTTTGACAAAATCATTCAAAACAGAATTATTCAAAATGGAAAGCTTGGGCGAAACGATAAGAAAACGAAGGGAAGACAAGGAATTACCACTGCGGACAGTTGCTGCATACCTCGACATTGACCAAGCAATTTTAAGCAAAATTGAAAGAGGACAACGCAATGCAAACCGTGAACAGGTGATAAAACTTGCCAGGTTTTTTAATATTAATGAAACTGACTTGCTTGTTTCTTGGCTGTCTGACAAGTTAGTGTATGAGGTTCGGAATGAAGATGTGGCTTTAAAAGCCTTACAAGTAGCGGAGGAGAAAGTGAAATATCAAAAAATAAAAAAATTATGAAAGGCATACAAGGAACATCAAATAAAACATATCGCCAATTAATGGGCAACGGATTACGTTATGAAATTCCAAAATTTCAACGTGATTATAGCTGGGAAGCAGAACATTGGGATGACCTATGGCAGGATATAAGAGCATTGTTAGGGGATGAGGATAATGAACATTATATGGGGTATTTAGTACTTCAAACATCAAACAATAAAGAATTTCAAATAATCGATGGGCAGCAACGATTAACAACCATGAGTTTGTTGATTCTTTCGACTTTAAAATGCCTGAAAGAGCTAGTTGATTCCGGCATTGAAGCAGAAAATAATTTAAAAAGAAAAGACAGTCTCCTAAATAGTTATATTGGATATGTGGATCCGGTTACATTAATTTCAAATAACAAGCTTAAATTAAATAGAAATAGTGATGATTACTATCAAATAGTGAATTGACCAAAACACTCCCTGATAATTTCAATACCTGGAATGAAGATAAATTAGCCGCAAGGCAAAGGGAACTGGCAAAACACGCCAAAGCCATTTGGAAAATACAGGAACTAAGTAATAATTAAAATATGCCAACACTGTAAAATCAGGAGGAAAAAACTGTGCCACCTATTCCAGGAATATGGCCGGATTATCCAGCAAGTAAATCCCTCAAAAATTTGGTCATTTTATAAGATTTTTCCCCTTCCAGAATGCCTTTATGAAGTAAAAAATAAACCCGTTTGTTTCTATTATGGACTAGAATTTCAATAAAGTGGTCAAAAAACCCTACACTGCCGGAATAGGTAGTCAATTTCACGGGATTATACAATTACAAAATTTTATCTATATTGTTTTATGACAATCAACCTATTATTCTCCGAATAGTCAAACTTGCCTTTGCCACTAATAGCCAAGGCTATCGGAAGTGACAACGATAGGCGTCATGTCCGCGGTAACTTTTGTTACTTGCTATTTGATTTTATGTTATTTCAAATTTTTCCTTTTCTATTTCAAATGTGACCTTTGCCTTGAGTGCTCCAAATATTTTTATTAAGGTTGCGACGGTTACATTCCCTGTATTGTTTTCCATTTTTGAAATTTGAGCTCTTTGGACGCCAACCAATTCACCGAGTTGTTCTTGAGTTAAGTTTCGCTCCTTTCGTAATTGTTTTATTTGTTCAGCCAGCAGTTCAACTTTAAGTTCTTGTTCGTATCTATCTCGAACTTCTGTTCCAATTTCTCCTAAATATTTGTCTTTAAATTCTTGTATTGTTATCATTGTTTCTTTTTTTGTTTTGAAAATATGTTTCCTTGATTGATTCGGCTCTTTTTATTTCTGATGTAGGCGTTTTATTGGTTTTCTTATCAAATCCATGAGTGGCCAATATCAAAGTTTCTTTATCATTTTCTGAATCCCAAAATGCTAGGATTCTATAAAAGTATTTTGAGTCTCTTTCTCTAAACTCATAAATACCCTTTGTTTCTTTTAGTTTGGTAAACCACTCACCTTTAAGTCCAGTTTCAGTTTTTTGAATCGAATTCAATATTTTGAATTGAATCTTTTGTTCCACTTTACTAAGATATTCTTCCGCTTCTGGCATCAAAATTACCTTTAAAGGTTTTATCATTCTAGGTTTATTTTGTCAAAGTTAGTCGTTTGTTTCCATATTTAGAACATTTGTATTAGGTTTTTTTCTGTATCCGTCTGTCCAAGTTTAAAATCCGCATGAAATTGGTTCTTTGCATTTTTTGGTGAAAATTTCATATTTGATTATTAATAAGAAAAATAGAACTGACCAAGAACCAAAAAACTGACCAGGTAATCTGGTTTAAATTGACCACCCTATTTTTTAATTTCA
>CAMDWC010000355.1 GCA_945878825.1 Haliscomenobacter hydrossis DSM 1100 | reverse complement strand
TGCTAACCAATGGACGGCTGGTAACTTCCTTATGGCAACACCGGACGGATTAATTGATGCGGGCATTAAACCATCTCTATCATCTGCTTTAGAAGTGGGTACAGATTTAAAATTCTTTAATAACAGAGTTGGCTTAAGTGCAACTTACTTCAAAGAAAAGAAAATCAATGAAATACTAAGTATTCCTATCACCTCAGCGAGTGGATTTGGAAGTAAGTTGATTAATGCGGGTAGAATTGACCGTTGGGGAGTTGAGATAGCCTTAGATTTAAATCCTATCAAAACAAGAGATTTAAATTGGGATGTAACTTTAAACTTTGCCAATATTGATAATGAGGTTAAAGAACTTACAGCAGGTATTACTGAACAATTAGTAGGAGTAAATAGTGCTTTTACAGGATTTGGCGTACGTCAGGTAAATGTAGTTGGCGAGAAATGGGGACAATTAAGAGGTGGAGCTATTAAGCGCGATGCTCAGGGAAGAGCTATCTTAGATAAAGACGGGTTATACACAGCGGTACCAAATCAGTATTTAGGTAGTGTTTTACCTGATGTAACGGGTGGATTTGTGAGTCAGTTAACTTACAAAAATTTCTCTTTCAGCTTTAACATTGACTATTCTTTTGGTGGTAAGTACTATTCTTTATCTGATGCATGGGGTAAATTCTCTGGATTATTCGCAGCAACAGGTGCATTAAATGACAAAGGTAATAACGTTCGTGACGATGTAAGTGCAGGTGGTGGTGTTAAAGTAGAAGGTGTAAATGCGGCAGGAGAACCAGTTTCTATGTACGCTGATGGCTTCAATTATTTCCACCAGTTTGTAAATAGAGGTATCGCTGAAGATCATTTATTTGATTTATCTTTTGTAAAATTAAGAGAGGTAAGTTTTGGCTATAGCATTCCTGTAGCAAATACTTCTTTTGCTAAATTCGTTCAGGGAGCAACTATTTCATTAGTAGCAAGAAACCCTTTATTGATTTATGCACAAAATCGCGATTTTGACCCAAGCGAACTTGCTGGTACTTTTGGTGAAAACGGACAATTCCCTGGCACAAGAAGTATTGGATTTAACCTTAAATTACAATTCTAATAAACAGAAATATGAAACGAAATAATAATTCTAAATTTTTCCTTTTGATGCTTTTAGCATCCATTGGAATTTTTCCAGCTTGTGATAGTTTTACGGACTTTGGTAATACAAATGTTGACCCAAACAGAACGAACAAGCCGGTAACTGCCGCTTTAATAACCAATGCCATTGCAGGAATGGGTGCTGGTTTTATTAATGAAGGCTTATATTGCCAATATTTTGCGCAATCACAATATACTGATGGATCATTATATTCAAGGGTTGAAGGTGGATTTGGCACCTATTCAGGGGTACTTTATGATCTTCAAAATGTAATCATAAATAATACGGATGCTGATTTAAAAACAGCGGCTTTAGTTCAAGGTTCTAACGCAAATCAAATAGCGGTTTCTCGAATTTTGAAAGCCTATTACTTTGCAAGATTAACAGATTATTTTGGTGATTTACCATATACTCAAGCACTAACTGGCGAGGTAAAACCTGTTTACGATGCACAACAGACCATTTATAATGGTTTGTTCAAGGAGTTAGACGAAGCGGTAAAACAATTTGACGGTGGAGTAGCTGCCAGAGGTGATATCCTTTTCAGTGGAAATATAACACGTTGGAAGAAATTTGCCAATTCTTTAAGATTAGTTTTAGCTATTCGTATTTCTAAAGTCGATGCTGCAACAGGTGCTACACAGGCTAAAGCTGCATTAGCAGCTGATGGAGGTGTAATTACTGCAAATGCAGATAATACTATGTTAAATTATCCAGGTGGAAACTTTAATAATCCATGGTATGCAGCTTACTTAACTCGTCAAGATCAAGCCATTAGCGAAATCATGGTGAAAATGTTGAACGAAAGAAGTGATCCAAGAATTAATTCTTTTGCAACAGCTGACAAGACAGGTAAAATTACTGGCATTCCTTACGGACTTCCAAGAGAACAAGCCATTCAGTTTACCAATGCAAATCCAACATGGTCATTTGTATTAGCTCCTTCATTTAGAGCAGCTGCAACTCCTCATGCTATTTTAACATCTGCTGATGTAACCCTTGCACGTGCTGAAGCAGCTTCAATGGGTTGGACCACTGAAAATGCTGAACAACTTTACAAAGACGGTATAAAGTTATCTATGGAATACTGGAAAGTATTTTCTCAGGCATCTTTTGACGCTTATAACGCAAATACTTTAGTTGCTTTCAAAGCAGGAGATAATGCAGGAAATTTAGAGAAAATTCGTTTACAACGATGGTTTACCTTTTATCCTGACGGATTACAAGGTTGGTCTGAATGGAGAAGAACTGGTGTACCAGCGTTAAAACCTACTCCTTTTGCTATAAATTCATCAAAGCAGATTGTTAGACGATATATTTATCCTGCAACGGAGGCAACCTTAAATGGTGTAAATTATCAAGCCGCTGTAGGAAAAATTTCAGGTGGTGATACAAACGACGGTAAAGTTTGGTGGGATAAATAATTAATTATCCTTCATAAAAGGGGTTAGGTAAGATTTTACCTAACCCTTTTTTTATGCCATAGATACTGCATAGTTTATTAAATTAGCATAATCTGGTGATCTTTTTAGTAAATCAGCATTTCCTACCATAATAAAATGCTCCCTCGCTCTAGTGATGGCGACATTTAATTTTCTATCCACACCATCCGTATTTTTAGACACCAATGTACTTAATTGTCTTGGATAATTAAGGCAAGGGGAATATATAATTATCGAACGCGAACTTCCCTGATACCTTTCAACGGTATCGATAGTAAACAAAGAGATATCTAACCCAATACTGATTAAATATTCTCTGATGCATGCAATCTGAGCTCTGTATGGGGTAATAATCCCAATATCGAAAGCTGTTAACGCTCTATGTTGTTCTTTAAAATATTGCTGAAAAAATAAAACAATCTGTCCAATTTGAACGGCTTCAAATTGATTACTCTTTCCACTTGGATCAGACAAATCCACATTTGTTGCAAAAAAACAAACTCTTGAAGATTGAATATACCTGGCCATTTCCGAAGTTAAAACGTATGAAAGATCTGGTAAAGGCTGTATTAATTTTTTTTGTTTGTCAGCGTATTCAGGAAGTACCTTTAGCATATCACTATAAAAATGGAAGCCCGGGAAAGTCATAATTTCCTTATGCATTCTACCTTGAAAACTTAGTTTACCAAGAGCCCATTGCCAATTCATTTTTTCAACTCTTTTTATAATTCTTTCAAAAACAGAATCCCGTAAATTATGAAAACCAATAGTCAATAAATCCTGATCTTTCACCTCACTTTGATCTTGTGATTGTAAAACAACGGCAGGCAACTGTTTATGATCACCTATTAACAGATAATGTGGAAAATGAACTAAAATACCAGCCATTGCAGGATCCGGTAATTGAGAAGCCTCATCAACCATGATCCTATGGAACTTCTTAAGCTTAAGGATATCCATATTTTTTTGGAGCGAAGTCAACGTTGAAATAAAAATTCTGGCATCACCGATTAATATCAATAATTCTTTCCTCGAATTTATTTTTTCACATTTATTTTTCAGAATATTGGTTCG
>CAMDWC010000354.1 GCA_945878825.1 Haliscomenobacter hydrossis DSM 1100 | reverse complement strand
TTTCTGTCCCAATAATTTTCCAGCGTCACATTATCTACCACCAATTCACCATTTAGATAAACAGTTACTTTTTCACCAACCATTCTGATGAAAAAAGTATTCCAGTCATTTATCGCATTATCCATTAATTTTAATGGCTTGGAAGGATTAGTTTTATTGTTATATAGACCGCCCGAACCTACATTGGCACCTACATCTACACGGGTAGTGTCCCAAATTTGAACTTGAGGTGTCCCTCTAAGATAAATGCCGCTATCCCCATTTTTGGAAATCCGCCAATCTACCCACATTTCGAAATCGGCATAATCCTTAACTGAGCAAAGATTTTCATAACCTGTCCCTGTAAATCTGATTTCACCGTTCACCACCGTCCAATTCAGTGGTAATTTAGCATTAGCCTCTTTCTGTTTTGCAGCTAAAACATCAGGAGCCATGGCGGCACGCGCTATAGGGTTTTCAACAAGACCTTGCCAGCCCGACAAATCCTTTCCATTAAACATAGGCACAAATCCTTCACTTGCGGGCATTTGAGAAAGCCATGTTCTTATATTTTCCCTGGTATAATCACTTTCTGCGCCGCTGAGAACTACCATACATTTTTCTAATACTGGTTTAACAGTGGCTCCGAATAGACCAGCTTTACCTCCCGATTCTGGCAATGCAATATCACTACAAGCCTGAGCTGCAGCCTGCTGCACTTTGGCATCGTCCAGAAAAGTGGCTACGGTAATAAAAGACAAAAACGATTTATTATTGGCCAGTTGATTGATAATAAGTCTTTTTAAGCCTGCATCATCCTGAGTATAGGGAATCAATTTTCTAATTGACAACACCTTTCTTTCTGTACTCAATGATGAGCTGCCTATTTGTTTTACATAAGCGCGAAAAGCAGCATTGGCTTTTTCTGATTCATTAGACTCTATGACAGGTAAAAGGTATGAGGTAGCGGCTTCATTCTCCCATTTGGTCAAGGCTTGAAAAGCCGCATTTTTTAGATCGGCCTGATTGCTTTTGTAAGCAGAGGCCACGAGATTAAGCAACGAAGGATCCGAAATAGGAGCAAAAGCACCGAGGTATTTCTTTTGGTTTTCTGGACTTTTTACCCAGATTTCCTTTAGTTTTTCAATCGTCTGTGCTGATTTTATAGAAACTACTGCATCTTGTAATAATTTAATGACTTGATCGTCAGTAGCGGACGATAATTTTTCCAGTAAAACATCAATGGAATTGGCAGAACTTGTCCCAGTTAATGCCTTATATGCCGTTAAAGAAATGGCTTTATCGGTGGCATTGGTATAACCTATAACGTCATTGAAAGCAAGGACGGCATTTCTTGAAGCTAAAGTTTCAAGAAAAACAATCTTTCCGCTATTTCCAGCTTTATGCAAAGCAGAGATAATCGCCGGAATTTCCCGGGAACTAATCCATGTTTTTAAAAGAAGTGAAATAGTGGGGATTTCCGCAGAACTTATATTGGAGGCATAAGAAAGCAAGGTTGGAATACCTTCCCTGCCTTTTATAGCCATCAAAGCCTTAATAGCGGCTAATCTATTGTCAAGTTCTGTTGCCTTTAATTGAGATTCAACGAAAGGAAGCGCCAGAGGATTTTTCAACAAACCCACATAGTCCAGTATCTGGATATTGGCTGCCGGGGATAAAGAACCAGCTTTATCAAGAATTTTTCTAAGGCCTGCAACGTCCTTATTTTCCAAAGCCAGGGCTAATGCCGCTCCTCTGTAATCTGCATTGGCATGACTTAACGCTTGAATTACCTCATCTATGGCATTCATGCCGTCATAAGTAATAAGTAAGCGCAGGGCAGCTAGGGAATAGGTATAAGCTGACGTTGAAGCGTTATTTTTTACAATAAATCGGGCATTTTTTTCAGCGATAGACCATTGATTATTTTTAGCCAGCTGATCCAGGTAATTAATCCAGGAACGCATGGTTTCCGTCGGCTCGTATTTAAATCCGACGGAAGTAGCCGCTGTTTTCATTATTTTGTCGGAAGAAGGCTGACCAGCTTTAGCTATGCCTGCCAAGGCAATTTTACGTAAATCAGCACCCGTTTCATTTTGGATGACGGCATGTAAAATATCCAGACTTTTAGCATTACTATAGGCTGCGATACCTTTCAGCACAGGCAACTTTTTATTTCCGGTGCTTTTGGCAAAGGCGCGAAGTAAAGCATCGTGAGCCTCTTCGGAACGAATGGCAATAAGGGTTTGCACGGCATAATCAGCCAATGTTTCAGAGGCTAGAAAAGGTTCAATAGAAGGAACTATATCCTTACCTATAAAGGAAAGATGGTGTAAAAAGAAGGACTGAACGGTTGTTTCTTTCGAGGCAACCAAAGCACGTAAAAAGGCTTTTTCAACCAATTGTCGGGCCGCTTCATTTCCGTCCTGACCAGCATACCAAACCAAGCCGTTTAAGGCGGTACGTACACGGGTGTCGTTTCCAACTTCTGCAGCGCTTACCTTTGAGGTAAATAAATCGAGTCCGGCAGGACCCATTTCTATCATTTCTTTAGCTAATCTATTGCGTTGATTTCCGTCGCGTGCAGGGATTTCATTTAAAATGTCAGCCATCTGCGTCGGCAAAGTACGTTGACTAAGCCCAACATTTGGCCATAAAATGGACAAAATAAGTGCCGTAAAAAAAAGATTGCGAATCATAATTTAATTATTAAGTCAGGTTTGAACCTCTTTTATTTAAATACTCCAGGAACCTCTCATAGGTTGCCAAACCAATCGATTGGCCTCTTCATCATTGATAAATGATTGTGCTACCGGATCAAAATGAAGGGTTCTTCCCAAACGGATGGCGATGATACCCATATTTACCAAAGTAGCAGAACGATGTCCATTCATCTCATTGAGCGCAAATTTTTGTCTGGTTCGAACACTATCAGAGAAAAGTCCAATTTGAGGTTCTGGGTCAGGTAAGGTGTCAATTAACCCTTTAAGATTTGGTATATCGGACTTGAAACCCTTATATATTTTACCGTAAGGCCCTTCGATATAAGCGGCATCTTTGTCTTTATTTTCCCCATCGAGAATGACTTGACAACCATCGGCATAAGTATAAGTAACTCGTCTCCAGGAACCTACAGCATCAGCATCTTGCTGAGGAGCATCGACCTCCACCCTCACTGGGGTAGTGTGGTCTTTTCCTAATAAATATTGAACGGGATCGAGGTAATGTTGCCCCATATCGCCCAGACCTCCACCGTCATAATCCCAGTAACCCCGGAATACAGAGTGCACTCTTTCAGGATTGTAAGGTTTGTATGGAGCAGGCCCAAGCCAGGCATCATAATCGAGAGATTCCGGCACCGGCATTGGCTTAAGATTAGTCTTGCCACTCCAGAAAAATTTCCAGTTATAACCTGTAATTCCACTGACCGTTACTTTTAATGGCCAACCTAAAACGCCACTCTCAATGACTTTTTTGAGTGGCTTAACGTCTGTTCCAAGACCATAAAAGGTATCTTTAAATCGGAACCAGGTATTGAGTCTGAACATACGTCCATGTCTTTGGACCGCTTCAACCACTTTGATACCTTCGCCAATAGTCCTGGTCATAGGCTTTTCACACCATATATCTTTTCCCGCTTCCGCAGCGGCAATAGCCATTAATCCGTGCCAATGCGGTGGTGTAGCAATATGAACCACATC
>CAMDWC010000353.1 GCA_945878825.1 Haliscomenobacter hydrossis DSM 1100 | reverse complement strand
TTTCAATGTTTTAGACATTGTCATTTCTTTGCCTGTGGTCAGATAAATTTTGGTATAATTCCCCATTCCTTCACAGTAAATAATAAGCTCCTTGTTTTCCAAAGAATACCCATTGGGTGTTGGAATAACCAATTTACCCGTTTGTTTTGTTGTATTTTCAACTTCAGCCGAAGGCATTGCCTTAGCGGTATCAGTAATTTTTGAATTCAGATGAACTTCCAGTCTATTCAACATGTCTGAAAGGTCATTTATGGCAATTGGCTTCAGGATATAGTCGAAAGCACCGCTCCGAATCGCCTTTATAGCATGTTCTTTGTGAGCGGTGGTAAAAACCACTTCAAAAGGTCTTGGCTCCTCAAAATGATTAAAAAGATCGAAACCTGTGACTCCCCGCAACTGAATGTCCAAGAAAACTAGCTGCGGTTGGTACTTTTGGATGAGAGAAATACCTTGTTTGACATTGGATGCTTCACCCAAAATATTGATTTTATTACCAAAAAACTGTTCTAATAATGAAATCAAAACCTCCCGCGCTAGCTTTTCATCTTCTATAATAATGGCTGACAACATATATTATATTTATAATTTAAATGATTACTTAGAATAATTTTACTAAATATAGGTGTATAATTTTGTAAATTTATACCAACTCAAAATATATAGCCACTATTTTTATTAAACGTAGCTATAAAATTATTTACCGTAAATAAAGTGGCTGCGAAAAAGCCTAATCTATAAATGCCTGGTAAACCAGTTGGCGCAAGCGACCATGATATTCCCAGGAGAAGTTAGCTTCCTGTGTCATGAGAATGGCGATTAACTTTTCTTTGGGATCAATAAAAAAGTGGGTATTATAAGCACCCTCCCAATAAAAAAGACCTTCAGAACCAGGGAATCTTGTTGCAGCGAGGTCTGTTACTACGGCAAAACCGTAACCAAATCCCTCTCCGGGTCTTATAAACATATCTGCAGAATGATTTGATGTCATCAGCTCAATCGTTTTTCTACTTAGTAATTGTTTACCGTTAAAAGAACCACCATTTAGCAGCATTTGGCAAAAATTACTATAATCTTTTGCCGACGAATACAGTGCGTTGACACCGCTCCAAAGTTTAACCCCTTGTTTAGGTGGCTGATTGGCGGAGAGGGAAATTTTTTCTCCTTTAGTATGAACCTTTACTATTTTATTGAGGTCAGCGTCAGGCACATTATAAAACGTCTGATTCATATTCAGTGGCTTGAAAACACGGGTTCTTAGAAATTCATCGGTAGAAAGGCCCGAAAATTTTTCAATTAACGCAGAAAGAATATCTGGTCCGGCACTGTAACGCCATTGCTTGCCTGGTTGACCATAGAGTGGAAAGGAAGAAATTTTTGATACTCTTCCCTGGATGTCCGGATACAGTTTGAAGAAATAATTTGCCATAAATTCCTTTTCAAACTTGTCAGCACCCAGTCCGTGCGTAAGGCCGGAGGTATGGCTAAGTAGTTGGGAAATAGTCATTTCCGATTGTAAAGAATCGGTTTCTCCAGAGATACCGTCTTCTCTGTTTTTAATTACTCTGACCTTCTTAAATTCGGGAATATATTTGGAAACAGGATCGGACAGTAAAAATTTCCCTTCTTCGTAAAGCATCATAAAAGCGACCGTAATGATTGGCTTAGTCATGGATTGGATATAAAACAAGTCGTCCTTTTCCATGGGTAATTTAGCAACGGCATCTTTAAAACCTAACGCCTTATGCTGAACCAACTGACCGTCTTTAATAATCAGGGTAACAGCCCCCGGGATATTGCCTTTTGCTACTTCAGACAGTACAAAATCATCTAATCTGGTTAAACGTTCTGTTGATATGCCTGCAATCTGGCTAAAAATAGGTGAGAGGAACGCTAAGGCTACCACTCCCAGGAGAATAAATTTTTTCATAAATATCCTATTTCTCATCATTTGATTATAAAGAATTATTGATTTTCCGACGTTTTTTCTGTCTTTAGTTTTGTTTTCTCAAAATATTCCATCAATTGCTCGTAAGACAAACCATAAATCTCTTTCGAGATTTTTTCTTTTATGGCTCGAAACGTTTTAACAGTATCAAAATCTTTTTTTTCTGTTTTAGTCTTCATGTTCTAACCATTTTTAGCTACTATAATACTCCTCAATAAAGGACTCTGAACCATATTGTTTCTTCAATATCTTTCATTTCAGCGAGCAGATTATCTGGATATTCTGTATCGACATCGGTGACAACGTAACCTAACGAATTGGTTGTCTTTAGCGATTGAGCTAAGATATTAATATGATGTGAGGCAAAAATCTGATTGATTCTTGCGAGCACATTGGGTACATTTTTGTGAATATGCAAAAGTCTGTGAGCATTTTTTACAGCAGGCACGAACAGATTTGGAAAATTGAGCGACCCCATGGTATTGCCAGAATTGAGGTATTCCGTAATTTTCTCTGGAATAAATCGGGCTCTGTCCATTTCTGCTTCCAGGGTATTGGCAGAAATACCATCAGAAAACAGAACCCTATCAATGGCTTTGATTTT
This sequence comes from Haliscomenobacter hydrossis DSM 1100, assembly GCA_945878825.1. Lineage (GTDB taxonomy): Bacteria > Bacteroidota > Bacteroidia > Chitinophagales > Saprospiraceae > BJGN01. The sequence goes on along the minus strand of CAMDWC010000353.1, from coordinate 1,136 downwards.
ATCTAACCAGGTTAAAGCATCTGGAGAAAGTTTATCGGGATTCAGGTCGAGGGCACAACTAAAAGCAGGATTTTCCATCAGGTGGTGATAAAGCGCTTCCAGTTTAACTGCTTCGATATTTCCACAATACAGCACTATGGCCGATGGTTTCAGTGCGTTGAAAAAGGATTCCCCGAAAAAATGTTTATTTTCAGGCAGCTCACTGACATGAATAGAGACAAAATCGACCTGCGTTAGCAGACTATCCAACTGGCTGCATTTTTTACTATTTCCCAGAGGAGATTTGTCGGCAATATCAAAAAACAGCACCTCCATGCCCAGATTTTCGGCTAATACGCCCAGTTGAGAACCAATTTTACCATAACCAACGATACCCAGCTTTTTTCCTCTAATCTCATGACCCATTTTGCTTGCACCACCCCTGCTTAAGGCCAGCATATTTCCCAGGGTAAACTCGCCCACAGAGCGCACATGACTGAAAGGAGCGTTAAATACGGCCACACCATGACTGGAGCAAGCGTCCATATCGATTTTTGAGGCATCGGAGCTAAAAACGCCGAGACTAATCAGCCGTTTTGTATTTTTTAAGAGATCCTTTGTTATTTTTTGGCTGGAGGTAAGACCGAGGATATTCACCGTTTTTAATTTTCCCGCCAATTCCTGATCGTCCAAAGGTCTGTCAATAATTTCCACCTGATAAGCTTCCTTTTCAAAAGCGAGCGCGGCTTCTTTGTTAACGCCCTCCAATAAAAGAACCTTAATTCTTGTTTTTGGGTAAGAAAGGCTTCTGGCCAGATTCAACTCGTACAAAATTTCATCGACGGTAGAGGCAAAATGGTCTGCCTCTTTCTTTACCTTTTCGCGCTCGACATTTTCAGTGAAGAGATAAAACTTATTAGCATAACCGGCCTTCCATATTTCGAGGTCATTGGCACCATCACCGATGACATAAACATCACCATTCAGATGTAAATCTTTAATAACCAATGATTTTCCCCCATTTCGCGAGAGCGGATTTTCTGTATCGAACCCAATAATATTCCCCTCCTCGTCATAAACGAAGGTATTGGCATATACGTTTTCGGGTAAAAGGCCGTAGGCTTCAATTACGGGGACAATAAACTCTTTAAAACCAT
>CAMDWC010000352.1 GCA_945878825.1 Haliscomenobacter hydrossis DSM 1100 | reverse complement strand
AATCTACTTTGGGTTTTATCAGATAGCTATTTGTTTTCTTTAAATTTAAATTCAATTTTAAATAATAAGATTTTAAAAAATGAAAAGATACAGATTAAAAGTATTGAATATTTAAAATCGAATACGGTCAGGGAGGGGAATGATTTGTTGAACCAGAAGGAAAATTCCTACATTAAGGTTCCTCATGATTTGGCAGCACTGGAAATCAAATTTTATGTTAATGACATTTACAAAGGTGGAAAGGCATCGTATCGGTATCTGGTAAATGGAAGAGATAATGGTTGGTCCAATTTTGAACCAGAGGGGGTCATTAAGGTCATTACCTGGGCTCCTGGTAAATATGAGATTACATTGCAGGGTAAGAATCTGTCAACGGGGAAATTTTATACATCCACTCAATTGTATCTTGAAATATTACCTCCATTTTGGGCAAGTTTATGGTTCAGACTTTTAATGTTGCTGCTTCTTATGGGAGGTATCTTTTTATTTGCCAGAAATAGGATTAAAAGAATCAGAGCGGAAGAGTATGAAAAAAATGAACTGCAACAAAAGATTTTAGAAACAAAAATGGAAGCATTGCGATCGCAGATGAATCCACATTTTACTTTTAATGCGCTGAATTCCATTCAATATTATTTCTTAAAAAATAACGTGCAGGAGGGACTACATTTCCTTACCAGTTTTTCAAAATTAATACGTCAGACGGTCGAAAATGCCTCGAAGGAAAGTATATTGCTGGAAGAGGAACTCGATTATATCAGACAATATATTGCTATACAGCAATTGCGGTTTCCTGAAATAAAGTTGTTGTGGGAAATTAGTGACGAGGTCGATATCCATAAAACCTTTTTGCCGCCAATGATTTTACAACCCTTCATAGAGAACATATTTGAGCATGCTTTTGGGGAAGGGAATGAAAAACTACCTGTCATTGAATTTAGGATGGACAAGACAGAACGGGGGTTGGAAATAAGGATCAGCGACAATGGGATGGGCTATGAATCGGGCAAGAAAGTGAGTGGACATGTATCAAGAGGCATTCAACTTATCGAAGAAAGGATAGCCCTATTGAACACCTCATTGGGACGCGATGCCTATTTTCTGGGACTAACAGATAATTCAAAGCAAGGAAAAGGGAAAGGGACAGAAGTACTGTTTATTATGCCGGAAAAGGGAGAAGCTGGGTAGGGAGATATCAGATTTGGATTGTTTCCCAGGCGGTTTTATGGATATAGGCCGTTTTGTCCACGTAGAGGAAATCATTTTCGATGATTTTGCGAAAATCCTGTAAACCTATGGGAATTTTTTTCAGCATGAGCGCGCTTCGATTTAATGACAAAGATAGGGGAAAATACGGTAAGGGGGACGGTTAAAAAGGTCTCGTAATGAATAAGATATCAAGGACGAATTTGTGTTTTTGGGATATTGACTTACGGTAAATAAATAAAGAGGTACGGTTAATAAGTAGTTGGGGGTTGGGTTTCAATTTTTGATTATTTTGAGTTTTTGTAAAAAATAAATCAAAAATACATGTTAAGATTTTTTATACTATTAACTCAATTTTATACTTTATTTTTTATTTCTATAGCTCTGAGCGCACAAATTCCTGCTTATCTCCCAAAATCTGGTTTAGTTGCCTGGTATCCATTTAATGGGAATGCTAATGATGAAAGTGGGAATAGCTTAAATGGTAAAATATTAGGGGCCCTCCTAACAGAGGATAGATTTAATAAGAAAAATGCCGCTTTTGAGTTTAGTAAAGATAAGTTGATTGAGATTCCAAATACAGAAGATAATAATCTGTATCCCTTGTCAGTTAGTTTGTGGTATTACGTGGATTCACTATGGGATGGGGATAACTGCGCATTGTTTTCTAAATATGAGAGAGCAAGTTGGAATGGTTATTCAATAGTGTATGGTGATTTCCGAAATGTTGGTAATGGTAACAAAACTGAAAATAATGGTTTTGGCACAGAATCTGTTTTTTTAAGAGATTTTAATAATCGAATTATTGGCTATTACACTGAACCTCCGTTTTTGCAGGAGAAAATTTCCTCAAAACGATGGTATCATCTCGTTTTTACAGTAAACGAAAATGGCGGTAAAATCTATGCGGACGGTAAACTTATTTCAACCGATCAATGGACAGGGCAGACTGGTAAGACAACAAGTAATTGGCTTTGGAAAATTGGAAGGGTTTATGAAGAAACAAATAGGTTAAAAATAAAAATTGATGATATCGGTGTTTGGAATAGAGCGTTAACGGCAGATGAAGTAAAAAAGTTATATAATGGAGATGTTGTTTTGGGTCAGCCTTGTCCTGAAACACCAACGGTGAAAGATATTGATGGCAATACATATAATACAGTACAAATAGGTAGGCAATGCTGGACAAAGGAGAATCTGAAAGTTACTAAATATAATGATGGTACTATAATTCCCTTAGATAATTCAGGTGGTACAGCGGGAAATGGTTCTGGACAAACCTGGAGAGCCAGAACCGCCGGAGCCAGGACAGTTTACGGTCATGATAACAATAATTTGTCCACTCATGGTTATCTGTACAATTGGTATGCAGTATCTGATGTTAGAAAAATTTGTCCTTCAGGTTGGCACGTTCCTTCAGATGCCGAGTGGACTGTATTAACAGACTATTTGGGTGGGGCAACAGTGGCAGGGGGTAAATTGAAATCTGTTGGGACAATTTCTTGGAACAGTCCTAACTTAGAAGCCACAAACGAGAGTGGATTCTCTGCATTACCTGGTGGATATAGAGGCGGACAAGGTGATTTCTATAATCTTAGATTCTATGGATACTTTTGGAGTACTTCTAAAGGCGATACCGCTTTAACTTGGAATCGAAGAATTGTCTATGATGGCAAAGATATTATAAGGAACTACGGCTATTTTGAAAAGGATGGTCAATCCATTCGTTGTCTTAAAGATACCGTCCCGACTCCGCCTTCCGGTTCAACTAAAGTAACATTTAAAGCGCCTAATGTTAAAATTTCTTGTGATTCATTTGTAGAAATTCCTATTGTAGTATTTAATTTTAAAGATATCTTGGGCGCTCAGGGAAGTATAAATTGGGATATTACAAAATTGAAATTTGAAGGTATTGCTTCTTATGGACCTGCAACGCTAGGCTTGACTTCTAACGATTTTGGATTGTTAGAAACTCAAAATGGAAAGCTTAGTTTTATATGGAATGCCCCAAATCTAAATTCTATATCTTTGCCTGATTCAACTCCTATTTTCTTTCTGAGATATAAAGTTATTGACAATCAGTTCACTAATACATTAATTAAAGTGTCAAATGATCCGATTGACCTTGAAGTTTTTAATAGTGATTTTGAAAAATTGGGTGTCGAGGTGGGTAGTTTTGTCTTGGACGTTAGTAAATGTCCGATTACATGTGGCCGAACAATAAAGGGAAATACCCTTTCTGGTAAATCTAATTATTACAAATATATTTGTTCTGACCATAAAATGGATGGCCATGAAATAATCTACGAATTTGATAATCCGTCCACTCAAAATGTAGTCATTTCTCTTACCGATTTGGTTCAAGATCTGGACCTGTTTCTATTGGAATATGTGACGCCAATGAATCCTGATAGGTGTGTCAAATCAAGTACTCGGACAGATGGAAGTTATGAAAGTATTTTCGTTGAAAATTTACCGAAAGGGAA
>CAMDWC010000351.1 GCA_945878825.1 Haliscomenobacter hydrossis DSM 1100 | reverse complement strand
GAGAAGACGCGAAGCATCGCGTCTCTACGATTCCGTGAAATCCTGAAAATCCTTAAAATCCGTGATTCAGGACGCCACGATATTGTAACCATCTACGAATAAATATTGCACTTTTCATGCCTGACCCCTCTGGGGTCACATGTCTATTGTGACCATTATGCCCTTGGCGGCATAATTTCCCCAATATACCCTATTGTAAATAATCTAATATCCATAAGGTAATTAGCGCAATACATAAAGTAGAATAAAAAAACGCCGAACCATTTTAAAATGATCCGGCGTTTTGGTCAAATCCTTACAATTTATAAAGGATTTTGAACAGATAATTTATTTGCATCAAGTTCGCGTCTTGGAATTAAAAATTCCCAGCGTGCATCACCTGCAGGTACGTCGAAAATAAGCGCAACTGCAGCATTGTGTCCAATACCGTTTCTATTTAATGGTTGATCAAGACGTTTCAAGTCAAGGAAACGATGTCCTTCTCCCCATAATTCAATACGGCGTTGGAACATGATTTCTTCAATTAATGTTGCTCCTGTTTTGGTAGAAGTAACATAAGCAGGATCTCTCTGTTTAACCAGGTCAAATAGTGCTTTTGCAGCCCCTGTATTGTCACCACCGCGAGCTTTAGCTTCCGCTTCGATGATAAACATTTCTGCTACACGCATGTAGGGTACGTCACCCATGGCACTGGTACTTGGAACACCAGGTAAGCGGAATTTTTGCACAATGTAGGGAGCCCTAACACCGCCTGGAGGTACAATTGAATTAGTAGCAGTAGGTGCCTTTACCCACATTTTGAAGCGAACGTCCGTTTCAGGAATCCTATCATAAATCAATTTATTAATCGTTTTTGGTGTCTGACGATTTACACTTGAGTTATAATTACTTGAAATATAAGAGTGAAATGCACCAAAATACTCAGATTGATCTTCCAGGTGGTCAAATCCCCACATCCATTCAGGATTAGCAATTTCAGCAAACCCTTCCTGATATTGAGCGATAGACATCAATGAACCACCACCCACTCTGGCTTCAGCGGCAAATGCTGCTGCAGCTGACCAGTTCTGTTGAACCAATGCAACTCTCGCCTGTACACCTCTTACCACATTTTTATTAAAATGAGATTTCGCAGCGCGGGCGGTAGTCAATAATTTTCCAGCTTCATCCAAGTCTTTATTGATTTGTGCATAGCATTCTTCTACACTTGCTCGGGCAATGCCTTCTTTGGTTGGTTCTAGAACCAATGAAACACCAAGGGTGCTGTTTGGCTTTTTTGAAGCATCATATCTTTTTCCATAGTATTGAACCAAGTTAAAATAGGCGAACGCACGAATAGCTAAGGCCTCTCCTTTAATTTGATTTTTTTCTGCCTGCGTACCAACCGCCTGATCAATATTAGCGATGGCTACATTGGCATTTCCAATAAGTCGATAAAACATCTCATAAGGCATAATGGATAGCGTTCCCACATCCGCGCGATGTGATAACCATCTTTGTTCATTAAAATGCCATCCATTGGAAGCATTTGAAAAAACGATATCTTCAGCAATAATGTCATTAATCAACATTAAAGCTGGGTATCCAAAATAACCCTGAGACCCCTGGTAACGAACGATGAATCCGCGATAAATACCATTAATGGCAGCGGTTGCATTTTTAGTAGTTGCGTAGGCTGAACCTGCGTCAACACTACCTGTTGGCGTGGTATTGAGGTAATCTTTCTCGCAACCATTGGATGTAATACTGAGGTAAATCAGGGTTACAAATAATAATTTATATTTAAACATTTTTTAATTTTTAGAAGGTTAAGTTTAATCCACCTACGAAATTACGATAGAAAGAATAAGTATTTCCAGTCACACCACTGAAATCACCCAATCCGTCCATACCTTTGCGTTTGTTCCAAAGAGCAAGATTCTCCGCATTCATAAAAATCTGCATGCCTTGAATTTTTGCTTTTTTAAGGAAGCTGGAAGGGAAGCTATAGCTTAGTGAAATATTTCTTAAGTTCAGGGAAGTTCCATCAATTAACCAGTGATCAGAACTACCTGTAAAGTCAACCGCACGACCTAAGTCCGATCTTGGTACGTCGGTGATATCACCCGCTTTTTGCCAACGATTCAATATATCCACGTGTTTTGAAGAACCATAACCAGCTGAAGACATTAAACCCTGGTAGTTTGCATCGTAGATAAATCCACCAATCTGATAAATGAATAATACAGAAAGGGAAAATCCTTTGTAGTCAATGGTATTAGTTATACCGCCAGTAAAATCAGGAATAGCCGAACCATTATATCTGAAGCGTGCGTTATTTAAACTGGTTGTCAAAGTATCGCCTTTTTCATTGATCCTGGAGTTTGAAGCAACAAAGTTAGCTGCGCGATATTCCGCATCACCATTTGCAGGGTTCACACCATACCATTCTCTTAACCAATAATCAAACAATGAGCTGCCTACTTTTAATTTCTTAGTACCTGAAATAATTTCGGGATTACTCTCTGGCATTCTGGTAATTTCATTTCTGTAAGTTGTTGCATTCAAGCTAAATGTCCAGCTGAAATCTTTTGTTTTCACAGGAACTAAGTCTATTTGTAGTTCTATACCACGGTTGAACATGGCACCAATGTTTCTTGTTTGAGATGAAACTCCCGTAGATAGAGGCAATGGAACGGCGAATAAAAGATCATCGGATTCGCGATTGAAAACCTCTATTACCCCAGAAATTCTATTTTTCAAAATGCCAAATTCCAAGGCTGCATCAAACTGGTTATTTGACTCCCAGCTTAACGCTGAATTTCCAAGACTTCCCTGGATGATACCCGCTTCGCCTGCATTATTCCAACCTAAGTTATATGAAGGTTGCCATGCATAGAAACCGATACCTGCGTTGTTACCTGTTTGTCCGTAAGAAGCTCTCAATTTAAGATTATTGATGAACTTAATATCTTTCATAAAGTTTTCGCTGTGTAATTGCCATGCGGCACTGGCACCAAAGAAATTACCCCAACGAACGTCTTGATAAAAACGGCTGCTACCATCTCTTCTTGCGGAAAAGGTAAGGAAATACTTGTTATTATAGTCATAATTCAAACGAGAGAAATAACCTTCCTGACGATTAAAATCGGCACCGGAATTTAGATTTGTCGTAGTAGTGAAATTAACTAACTCAATATTTCCGTCCAGGATCTGTTGTGAACGAGAACCAGTAAGATAATTATCGCGATAATCATAATTTTCATGACCCAAAAGGAAATCGATATTATGAGAACCTATTTGTTTCTTGTAAGTTAATTGCTGGCTGATATTCAGCGTTAATTGATTGGTGAATTCAACCGTTGCTCTACCTGCAGGAGCGCCATCACCAATGATAGGATTACCATAGGTATTATTATTAACATTAGTATAATCGGCACCAACATTTACTTTAAATTTGAAATCTTTCAAGAAAGATACTTCTGCGTAGGTACGACCACTAAATAAATTTCTACGGAAGAAATTTTCATTTAGTTCTGTTTCTGCAACAGCATGTCTACCACCATATTGAGGGCGGTTAGGCAATCCAAGCGCGTTCATATTACCAAAATCATACTGACGTTCGCCATTTCCGTTCAATAAATATTGACCAGGATTTTTAGGATCGTAAGCATACACCGGATAAATAGGTCCCATTCCTCTAGAAAAGAAAAATGGATTTACAAAAGAAGAACCTCCGTCGGC
>CAMDWC010000350.1 GCA_945878825.1 Haliscomenobacter hydrossis DSM 1100 | reverse complement strand
GTATTCAGCGTAAGTTCTATCCCTTTATTTTCTATGGCGCCAACATTGGCAATCACCTGAGTAAATCCAGAAACGGTAGGTATTCTTTGGTTCAGGATTAGATCTTCTGTTTTTCTATTATATAGTTCTATCGTACCTGAAATTCTATTTTTGAAAAAGCCAAAATCAATACCAAGATTAAACTCAGTGCTTCGTTCCCATCTCAAATTCTTATTTGCCAGATTCTGTGGTGCGAAACCAAAGGCAGGTGTACCGTCAAAATCATAGCCTGTGTTTATCAAGTTAGCCTGGGTGCTATAAGGATTAACGCCAGCATTGCCCACTTGACCATAACTTGCCCTTAATTTAAGGTTAGAGAAAAGATTTAAATTTTTAATTAAACTCTCATCTGCTAATCTCCATCCAACAGCAACAGATGGGAAGAATGCCCATTTATTGCCTTCTGCTAATTGAGAAGCTCCATCGGAACGTCCAGTTAAAGTAACTAGGTATTTCTCATTAAATGTGTAATTTACTCTGCCCATATAGGAAAGAATAGATCTTTCAGTGAGGGAGCTTCCAATACTTCCAATAGTGGCAGCGGTATTTACTGCATACCAATCGGAATCATAAGGTAAATCTCTTACAAAAATGGAATATGATTCATTTCGTTGGTAAAAGGCACTCTGTAAGCCAGTAATGGTTAATTTATGTTTACCAGATTCAAAATTATAGTTCAAAATATTATCTATGGTATAATTTCCTTGATTGGAATTATCAACCTGTGCTCTTGGTTTAGCGCCAATTTGTGATTTTGACCACTGTCCTCTGAAATCACCAAATCTTCCGCTGGTGTAGGAAGCAGATAAAGATGATCTAAAAGTTAAACCCTTAAGTAAGTTAACTTCCGCATAAGCATTGGCCATAGCAACTGCTGAAGTCGTTTGATATTTAGAAATCTTAGGGTCAATATCTAATAAGGGGTTATTTACTTGCTTATCATTGATACCCATCCATACAGATAATCCGTTAACATCTAAATCACCGTTTTCAGATGGATTTGCTAAATCACTATAGTAAACAGTTCCCGTTGGTCTTGCTCTGTATGCATTTCTTAATGATTCCTGAGAACCAACATTTTGGTCACTATAAGTGATATAAGAAGTAAATCCAACTTTAAATCGCTCACCTAATTTACTATCTAAACCTGCATTTAAATTGTACCTTTTGAAGCCAGTATATAAAACATTCCCATTCTCATTTAAAAACCCACCAGAAAATCTATAGGTTGTCTTATCATTTCCTCCGGCAACGCTTAAATTTTGACTGGTTTGTAAAGCAGGATCCGTAATTAAATCAACCCAATCTGTGGTCTGATTTCCTTGTATTGCAGCTGTTTCAGCAGCAGTAAAAGTAGCACCTACGGAACCCTCTAGTACTCTGTCTGTAAAGGTTGCTTTGTAAAATTCAGTGGTATTCATCAGACGTGGCATGTGTGCAGGAACTTTCATACCCACATAGCTGTCATAACTTACCTTTGGCTTACCCGACAAACCTTTTTTAGTAGTGATGATAATTACTCCATTGGCACCTCTGGCTCCATAAATAGCGGTTGAGGAAGCATCCTTTAATACATCCATTGATTGTATATCATTAGGATTTATAGAGTTAATATCACCACCCATTAAGCCGTCAATAACAACTAAAGGTTGGGTTGAGTTATTGATTGTATTCTCCCCTCTAATGGTAATACTGTAACCTGCACCGGGTCTGTTACTGGTTTTGGTTACCGTGGCGCCGGCGACTTGTCCCTGAATAGCACGCGCGGCCTGAACTGGATTTGCCCGTATAATATCTTTTGATTGTAACTGGTCAACAGCTCCCGTTAAATCTGTTTTTCTAACAGCTCCATAACCAACTACAACTACTTCATTTAAGGATTGTACGTCTGGAACCAAACTAACATTAATAGTAGATTGGTTTCCAATAACTACCTCTTGATTGACATATCCAATATAGGAGAATACTAATATCGCATTTCCATCAGGGGCTACTATGGAATATGTTCCGTCAAGATCGGTTGATGTACCATTAGTAGTTCCTTTAACTTGTACCGTAGCACCTATTAAGACCGAGCCCGTTTCAGCATCGGTAAGTGTACCTGTCACTTTCAGCGCTAGCGTTTTTGTTTCAGTTTCAGAAATCAAGCTTTTTCTGGGATGATCTAGCGTGGCAGCTGATAGTTGCGCATTACCGGCATCAAAACTCCCCAAAAGGCATATCAGACCGATAATGAGGTAATGCTTTTTCTTCATAAATAATGTTTGTAGGTTAAAATTAATATGGAACGATATAAATTCGACCATGATGTTTATAAATATTTAAATCAGTAACTGTTGATAATGAATTAATTCATTCAGACTATTACCTGTATAAGTTCCTGTTTAAGTTAATTTTAACCTAAATCATAGAAGGATTAATGATTAAAATTTCCTATTTCTATGATTGATTTAAGCATTTTTAAAACTTAAACTTCTTAGTCACACATTAAAATTATAAATAATTATTTTGATTTAAGCCTAATTTAGCATAAAATAAATTGATTTTTTTCACTTAAACCGATTATAATATTATTTTTAAGAAAGGCGGAAACTATTTAAAAATCCATCTGAAAGCTTAAGACAGGTATAAACCCTCCTCCGAATCTTGTAAAATTTAATTTATTGGCCACAGCATCATAAGAAACAAAGGAAATATTTCGGTGACTGGTAACATTTTGAATATCCAGGGATAGATTCCCGAAAAATCCTTTTTTGTTAAATCGATAGGCAATCCTGCTGTCTATTCTAAAATAGGGGGTTACCTGAGAGGTCCATTCCTTTCCCTCCAATGGAACATATTGTCCGGTTTTTGCAGACAACACGGGGTCAATTGGGGAATATCTGAATCCACCATTGTATAAAACCCTGAAACCTCCCTGTAAGACAGATTGGTTTCTAAAAGTAAATTCTTTTCCAAAAGTTAAGGAACTTGTAAATCTGGTATTGAATTTTGAGTTGTACCATTGCTGATTAAATGGAGAATATTGTGAACGAAAAGTAGAAGCGGTCACTAAAAAGTAAATTTTATTGCTGAAAAATTTTTCAACCAATGCATCCAGACCATAATTTAATCCTCTGCCTTTACTGACTACTGAAAATTCCGGAAATTGGTCTTGATTATTCAGCATCCAATACAATGATTCCGTATTTAATTCAACAGGAACCTTACCCAATGTTTGAAGATATCCTTCTAAACTAAATTTTATCTGAGATTTGCTAACTGTTTGATAGCTTAAAATGAGATGATTTGCTTGAATTAGCCTAAGATCCTTATTGGGTTGGACAATTTCATTGCCTACTTTCTGGCTGTAAAAATAAGAAGATAAGGGAAGCATTTTACCTAATCTACTAAAGGCTAAATTTAAAGTTTGGTTTTGGGCGACCTTATATGAAATGGCTGCTCTCGGTTCTATGCTTGACGTATTGTTTAAAAAGAAATGCAAATAATGTAATCCTGTTTGTAAAGTAACTTTTTCGGTTAATCTTTTAGAAATTTGCGTATATATCTGACCCTGTTGTGTGCTACCGTTGCCAAATACTGTATTCTTTCTGTTGTTTATTTGTTGTGTAACATCACTAAGAGACCTCCTTGGTGCAGTTTCGACATTATAATCAAAGAATATTTGGTGAAACATGATTCCACTCTTCCAGGTTG
>CAMDWC010000349.1 GCA_945878825.1 Haliscomenobacter hydrossis DSM 1100 | reverse complement strand
GGACCTTTTTCTTTGTTAATTTTTGACATTTGAAATAGCTGAAATTTTTGCTCGCGAAAATAACATAATTTTAACCTCCAATGGTTGACATCGACTCCGTGGCAGGAAAAAAGGTTTCCCTGTTTTTTTCTGCCTCCCAACCATCTTTTGCTCTATGGGAAAAACTTTGTTTGAGTGCGCCTTTAATTTGATCGTCCGTTGCATCATTTCGCATTAAATCCCGAAGATTAAATACCCCATGATCATATAAACAAGTTTTTAATGTGCCTTGTGGTGTAATTCTTATTCTGTTACAAGTGCCACAAAAGGTTCGACTGTAAGCAGCGATAATACCGATATCTCCCTTATAACCTGGAATCTTATAATTACTTGACGTGGAATACCTTGGGTCTTCCAATTTTGATAATGTAGGAAATCTCTCTTTTATATAGTTTAAAATATTAATATGATTCCATTGAAGATGCTCATAATGACTACCGGTCCCATTAAAGGGCATTTCTTCAATAAATCGGACACTTACGGGCGTGTTTTTAGTTAGTTCACAAAGGGGAATCAGATCATCTATGTTTTTATTGGCCATAACCACCGCATTTATTTTCGTTGGGATGCCATGATGAATTAAAGCCTCCAGCGTATTATAAACCGTTGAAAATAAATCTCTTCTGGTTATTTCAAAAAAACGGGCAGCATCCAAAGTGTCTAAGGATAAATTGACCGATTTAATACCTAAGCGTTTTAGTTCCGGAATAATATCTGCCGTATGGGTTCCATTGGTCGTGATATGGATTTCTTTTAGATGGGGCAAAGTATGTATACTTTCTATGAATTTCATGATATCCTTTCTCACAAAAGGTTCACCTCCGGTAATTCTTAACTTGGAAATACCCAGTTCCGTGAGGATTTTTGTCAGTCTTTCTAATTCCTCAAATTGCAATAATTCTTTTTTGGGCATATATTGAATGCCTTCCTCTGGCATGCAATAAAAGCATCGTAGATTACAGCGATCGGTTACTGCAATGCGCGCATAATTTATTATTCTTCCGTGATTATCAAAAATAGATTCTGTCATATTGGTAATTAATAGCGCCAGGATGTTAGATCGACGTTTTTTGGCGCTGATTTTAGAATTCTGGCAGTCCATTTTGGAATGAACATCTGGTGGTAACGCAGGCGGGAAATATAATTTGGTTGGGTATGATCCCCATTCCAGCAATGTTCGGCCCTGTCGCCGTAGTCAACTTCTCCGTCATAATGAGGATTTTTAGTTTCCTCTAACATTTGTTCTGTAAAATAAACCGCATTATTCAAGTAAAAATTATCCATATCACCACAATAAATATAGATTTTACCTTTCCAATCCTTACCATGTTTCGGCCAGTCACGCTTTAAAATATAGGATAAGTCATAATTTTCCTTCCAATATTGGGCCACTTCCGGAAAAATCTCACCACTATATTTATCCCAGATTCTCTTTGGGTACCCATCCTCTCCAACGGGAGAATACACTGCTTCCCATATATCCCACTGTTGTCCCGACCTTGTTTTTGTACCTAAGGCTAATTCTCTGTGGTTAGCTTCCTGGATAGTGGCAGAAATACGGCCAAGGGAATCTCTGTGTGCAGGACGTGGAGTTTGCTTGTAGTCAGAAGCTATAAAATAGGCATTTTTATCTTCGTATAAGTTAAAAACGGTATTTGCCCTGAAATCAATTGGGTCGGGACAAGCCGCATAACAACCATTATATTCTGTTGGATATTTTACCTGGACGGCAAGTGCTTCCCAACCCCCTGTGGAACCACCATAAGTGAAACGCGCCCATCCTTCTCCAATGCCACGATACATTTTTTCAATGTAAGGAATTAATTCAAAGGTGATTGCATCGCCATAAGGACCCAGATTTTCTGAATTAACAGCATAAGAATCGTCATAGAATGGATTCGCATGCTGTATTTCAATAGCTATGACGCGGGGGAAATTTGGGCCTGTCCATTGTTTATAAAACTTATAGGCCTCCTCTTGAACTATTCTGTTATAACAATCAACGCCAAATCGAGAGGAATATTCACATGGAATGGTCGTATCAGGCGGCGTAGTGCGGAAGCCACCAAAATCAGAGGGAAAATGTCCGTGATAAATGGCCAGAGGATATTTTGACTTCGGATGGGTCTCCCAGCCTTCAGGTAAAAGGACGTGGGCACCCAGATACATGTCCCTTCCCCAGAACTTAGAAAGCAGTTCACTTTTTATCTTGACATGCTTCACATATTTGGTATCTTCCGGTTCTTTGATGGGTGGAATAATTTTATCAAACAACAACGGAATAATTCGGGCACTCCCTGGGTTAAATGTAATTTTTTGTGGGGTGGAATACAAGTTGCCAGGTGCCAGATTCCATTGCTGGCCTTCCCCTCTGTCCATCGGTAATTTTACAACGTGACCGTCCGCTTTCTTAAATGTTTCGTATTTGTGAAACAAAACCTGTACAAAATAATCTCCGGCAGGTACGTCAGATAAACTTTCTATGGGATAACCAAAAGCATTGGAGCCATCCACAACGATAGGTTTGCCTGCCTCCCATTCTTCTGCATCCATTCCAAAAACGAGTTGGGATTCGGGCCCGTCAACAATTTGAAAACGCGGTTCAGCCTTATCATTTTTCGATAACATAATCAATAATCTGCCGTCCAGTTTCTCAATATTACCTTTATAGGTAACTGAAAAATATGGGGGTTTACCTTGACCAAAAGAGGCGCTGAAAATAATCATACATAGGGTAAAGAGGTAAAATACTTTTCTCATTTCATCTGATTTTTATGAAAATGTTACCTTTGCGAGGATTGTTTAAAATTAATACTATTTAGGAATATTAGCATACTTTTTAAACTATTACCTTTTTTGAATGTATTTTTGTCTCCTACTTTTCTGAAATTTTGAATATGACACCTGAAATTCTACGTTGGCCTCTAGTGCTATTATCAATAATTTACTTTTTTAAGTTAAATGCACAGACTCCTGGCATCACTTACGAGGAACAACCGAATATGAGGGTTTCCTTTACCAATGAAAAACCTGTTATAGATGGTAAAGTAGACGAAGATTGCTGGAAAAAAGGTAGAGAGGCCAAAGATTTTTGGCAACTCTTTCCCACCGATAGTATTAAAAATCCTGTGCAAACAGAAATTTATATGGCTTACGATAAATACAATTTGTACGTCGCAGCCATTTGCCATTCAAAAGGGAATAAATACATTATCCCTTCCTTGAAACGCGATTTTAGGGCAACGGGAAACGATAATGTTACCTTTGTTTTTGATTCCTATAATGACAGAACCAATGCCTTCGTTTTTGGTATCAATCCTTTAGGAGTCATGAGAGAAGCTGTTATTGCTAATGGAGGTAGGGAAAGGTCAGATTTTAACGAAAATTGGGACAATAAATGGCATGGTGAAGCCTTCATAGGTGAAAATTATTGGTCTGCTGAAATAGTAATTCCTTTTGCTGCACTGAGATTTAAGGAAAATTCAACTTCCTGGAATTTCAATGCTTATCGTTTTGATACCCAGTCCAATACCCAATCAACCTGGAACCATATTCCACAAAATCAACTACCCATGAGCCTTGCTTTCATGAGTAAAATTGAATTTGAGAAACCCATTGAAAAAACAGGTTCTGCTTTTACCGTTATACCTTACATTTCAGGGGGTAGCTCTAAAAATTTCACGACCAATTCACCTACAAA
>CAMDWC010000348.1 GCA_945878825.1 Haliscomenobacter hydrossis DSM 1100 | reverse complement strand
GAAAAACTTGATCGAAAAGTAAACTTTTATTTTGTTGGCTGTGGAAATGAATTAAAAACCATGTCAAAGATAAAATCTTATGAAAATGAATATCTTGTTTTCCATTTTATAGAAAAAAGATTGAGTCAAAAAGATTATATATCACATTTGAAACAGATGGATTGTGTTATTTGTACAATGAAACATAAATTTCATGTTGGGGCATTTGTTGAATTTTATGGACAAACTAAAATAACAGGCAATCTATCTGATATAGCGTTGAGTCCAACACCAATGATAATGCCTTCCTTTTATTTTCCCACCAAAGAACCCATCCCTGGCATTATGATGTATGAAAATGAGTTAGATTTGGTAAGCTGGATAAAAAAATTGGTGCAATATCCTTCATTCCTCGTGGATAAGCAAATTGAAATTGAAAACACAACAAATGAAAAGTATGGCCTAAAAACAGTAACATCACATCTACACAGATTATTGGAAATCATACCTTAATATGCCTGAGACACCCTTTTTTTCCATTATCATTCCAACCTATAATAGGGAAGATAAATTGGACATCCCTATTAAAAGTATATTAAATCAGCAATTTAAAAATTGGGAGTTACTCATCATAGATGATGGAAGTACGGATCAAACCAATGACTTGATTCAGAACTATTCATCTCATAATATTCATTATTTTTACCAACAACACCAAGGTAGAAGCGCCGCCAGAAATTTAGGCATTTCTAAAACTAGGGGAACTTATATTTGTTTTCAAGACAGCGATGATGAATACTTACCGAATCATCTTCAAACCCTCTATGAAGCCATTTTGAAAAATGATACCTATAAGGTATTTAGAACGGGGATGCTTATTTATGAAAACGGGAAACTATCAAAAAAGTCAAATATTATAGGAATAAAAGGAAGGAATGCTTATCCCTTTGAAAATTTTCAAACGGCTGCTTTTCATAAGAGTCTTTTAAGTGAGAAATCCTTTTCTAAGGCTTATTTTATTAACGAAGATTTACACTTTTTTCTTAAAATTGGCGAAAAAGAACCCATTCATGTTATAAATATATGGACAGCCATTTACCATTACAATCCGAGAAATAGTGGCGGTATTGGTCCTCATTATGAGAGAAACATGCTAAATAGAAAAGCTTGCCTGGAAGATATCCTAAGCTGGCATCACTCAGATATTCGTCATTATATCATTAAACTAAGGTGTTTGACCGAACTTTTGCTATTCGCAGGCCACGTTAAATATAATATAGAAAAGATACCAGGAGCCATAGTAAATAACATCGCTATTTTCTGTCGGTTTCCTCTGGCATACAGTTACTTATGTTTTCGCATCATTTATGTGAAGTGGGGGGAATGGTCCGGTTTATATCGAACAAAGGATCGTTTTTAGAAAAAAGTCTATATATAAATACGGGAAGCAATAGTATTTTTATCCATTTCTTATAGGGTAAGTCCTTCTTGAATAACCATAAAAAATCATATTCAAGAAAAGATTTCCACTTTTTTACCTTGAAAGACCACGCTGATTTTATGGGGATTTTTTGAAAAAAATGCTTTTTTGCTGCCATTCTCCTGTAGTAAACCGCTTCGTTAATTTTCTGGATTGAATTTTCCGTATGAATGAAATAGATAGCTTTAGCTATTTTAATATCCGCAGAAATTACCTTTGCCTCTGAAAATAATCTTAAGTAGAAGTCTCGGTCTTCCCCTTGTTTTAAATGTACGTCAAAACCACCTGTTTTTTGAAAAATTGACTTTCTGATAGTCAAACCATTCAAGTGCAAATTAAATCCAGCAATGTAATCGTTAATCTTTATTGGCGAAAATGATCTTGAAAAACCCAATAATTCATTATGTCGATAAAAGGAATTTAAAATAAACTGCCTTTCACCCTTTTGCAATTTGATTTGAACAGAATTAACCACAGCATCTATATCGGGATTATTTAAAAACAAAAGAACATCAGACGTAAATCGTTCCGGCAAATAATAATCATCAGCATCCAAAAATGCGATATATTCATGACTGGCATGATGAACGCCTACATTCCTTGAAATAGCCGCACCGGAAATGTTGGAATTATTTTGTAAAATGATAATCCGATCGTCTTTTTGCTGTAATTTTTTAACTAAATCAAGGCTATTATCTGTAGAATGGTCATCAATTAAAATTAATTCGCCTGTTTCATCCTGATTCAAGGCAGAGGAAACACTCTTTTCAAGAAAAGAGAATGCATTATAAAAAGGAATGATAACCGATACTTTCATCAAACTAAAATCTACCTAAATGATAACTTGTTGGCCCAAAGATATATATGATTGCTCTCTGCCATTGGTAATCTTTTATGAAAACAAACTTGAACGAAGCTTCGGGTATTCTTTTTATAAATAAACCAACAAAGGAGAATACTAAAAATTTGAACCTAAGTAAAACAGGAATATCACAGTCAAATCGATGACCTCTTCCCAATGCAAAATTTAATTTAATCATATTTAGAGCGGTTAACCTATATTCATGAACAAAATGCCAGATTTTCAAATCCGGATCAAACCCAATTTTACCCCCGGCATTAGCGATCCTAAATTGTAATTCCGTTTCTTCAGCATAACCAAATTGCTTGCCTTTCATCCCAAAATCATGGGAAAAACCATTCAATTTCATCAAAAAGGATTTTCTATAAAGTACCACACATCCATGAGGAATATAGTAAGGGCATTCATAAAGTACAGTTGAAAATAATTTATTTGTCCCATAATCCTCCGAAATCCATTTAGGTTTACCTTTTTTAAATTTGGCATAATACATGCCACCGATGCAATCAAAGGTATTTAATTGAATTAAATACTTAACCCTATCCAATAAAGCATCAAAAGCTAAGGCATCATCATCAAGATAAAGAACCCAATCACCTTTAGCCTCCATGTAACCTCTGTTTCTGGCATTACTAAGGCCTTTATTTTTTTCAAATAGGTATTGAATATTAATATCTAAATACTTGAACTGTTGAATCTTTTCCTGGATTTTTAAATCTCCAAAATTATCAACAACTAAAATTTCAACATCACTAACCATTTGTTTTACAATAGATTGAATACAATCCATAAGAAAATCAGGACGATTGTAAGTACAAATGATGATAGATAAAAAGGGATTAATCACGAGGTCATTAAATTTAAATTATGGCTTGAAAATAACGCTAAATAAACTATTTTACATCAATTTAACATAAAACAATGCGATGAGGCCGTTTTGGGAATTTATCAAAGGTATTTCGCTGTCAAATTGGTTATTCATAGCTGCTTTTTCAGGACTTCTGTTTGGATTAATTTATCCGGAATTAACCATGCATTTCAAATTCATCAATGATATTTTCCTTCGACTCATTAAAGCGGTTATTGCACCAATTCTTTTTAGTGTTCTCATCAGAGCTTTAGGAAATGCGGAAAGTGCAAATGACCTGGGTAGATTAGGATGGAAATCGCTTTTATGTTTTGAAGTTTGGAGTACTCTGGCTTTACTCATTGGCTGGTTCACATCGCTTCTCTTCAAATCTGGTATTGGCATAAACCTGGATAGTCAAGAACCTGTAAATCAGACAAGTATGACTTTAAATGACTTACTTGTCAACGCCTTTCCAACCAGTATTATTGATGCCATGGCCAGAGGTGATATCTTACAAATTGTTATTTTCTCCTTTATTTTCGGAGTAGCCGCCTTAGCTGTGGGGGAAAAG
>CAMDWC010000347.1 GCA_945878825.1 Haliscomenobacter hydrossis DSM 1100 | reverse complement strand
TCTGGGACCTTTACATTTTCATTTGCCCAACAAACAAATAAAATTCCACCGCCAATTGATTGGAATGCTGTAGCAGATTGGAAATTAAAAGTTGAAGCCCATCCTGATAGCCTGTCTTATCATACCGGCTATATAAAATCAATAGGCTGGGACGGTAATCTGTTTATTCTGGAAAGAGATTACAAATCAAGGTATGACAGTGCTGAAGCCATGTTGGACAACCAATACATGATTTGGGCAAGTAAGTTTGCTACTGTTCCTGCTGTACATTACGCCATTGGATCAGCCTTTTATGACCACGAAAGCCCCAAAGCAACTGCATACTTGAAAAAAGTAGCTGAGCTTGATGCTAAAAATGCAGATGCCCTTTTCAAACTTTCCATCGATGCAGAAAGATGGGGCAATGGTAAAGCAGCTTCTGATTACATGAAATTGGCCAGTGAGGCAGATCCTGCCAATCCGGCCTATCTGTTTTATTATGCAGAGAATTTTCGCAGTACCAACCTTGACTTTTATCGGAAAAAAGTAGAAGAGCTGGTGAAGCTGTTTCCTGCACACGAAAGAGCCGCTCAGGGGCTTTACTGGCTCGCCTATGAGACCAAGGAAAGGGAAAATAAGATAAAAATTTACGAGGAATTGCGATCTAAGTTTCCGCCAGAAAAATTCAGCTGGTCGGAATCAGGAATGTATGGATTGTTTGATCAGTATCTTTTTTCTCAACAATTCGAAAAAGCAAATGATTTGGCTCAGTCAATGAGTGCAAAGAAAGGCTGGAATGAAATGCAAGCATTTGCCAAAAGCATCTCCACCATTCAAAAGTATATAGATGGCGCTAACTATACAATTGCATACGATTCTATCCTGAAACTGAAGTTGGCCAGGTTTACTTTATTCCGGGAAAAAGTGGTTATCCTGGAGGCTGAACTCGCCGAAAAGACCGGCAATTCAGTGGCTGGGTATGAGAAATTGCTTCAAAAACATGCCAAAGACCCAACTGATGAATTGGCAAGATTATTGAAAGTTTATTCGGGAAAGATTGGCAAAGATGAAAGGGCCGTCACCAGTGACCTTTGGGCCATCAGGAACAAAACCAAAAAGCCTGCTTACCCTTTTGAGTTAGGGCAGTATACATCAAATTCAACGTTGTCTCTTTCAGATTTAAAAGGCAAAGTGGTTTTGGTTACTTTCTGGTTCCCGGGTTGCGGACCATGCCGTGGAGAGTTTCCGCATTTTGAAAATGTGGTGAAAAAATATGATAAAAAAAAGGTGGCTTATCTTGGGATAAATGTTTTGCCCAATCAGGATGATTATGTGCTTCCTTTTATGAAAGGTACAAAATACAGTTTTACCCCTTTAAAGTCAACCTCAGCTTGGGCTGAAAAACATTTCGGGGTTAGGGGAGCACCTACCAATTTTTTACTGGATAAAGAAGGAAACATTGTATTTGCCAATTTTCGTACGGATCAGAACAACGAACGAACACTTGAGATCATGATAGACTCCCTGCTATAAATAAAATGAATTTCGGCTAAACAAACCAGCGAATTCTATAACCAAAAAATGCAGTAGGTATGAAAAGACTTAATATTATTATCCTATTTCTTATTTTATGTATTTCCTCTTTCGCACAGCTGAATAAATTTAATTATGCGATAAATGGATTTATTGAAGGGTTGAATAATGACAGTTGCATACTGTTGATCCGGACATATGATACAAAGGGCGTACTTAAGGTTGACACCCTTTATTCGATTGCAAAAGACAATCATTTTTCTTTTAATGGTAAAAGCATCGCCATACGTGATGCTTCTATCCGTTTAGGAGGGATAAATGCGCGAAGAGGTTTATCCCTTTTTATTGAGGAAGGAGCCATAAACCTAAAGGGAAAAATAGATTCGCTGGATTATATTTCTGTTACTGGAACACCCGGTAATGAAGAATATATGTTGAATAAAAAGTCAGAGGGTGAATTGTATGGCAGGATCTCAGCTTTACTCTCGCAGATAAAAGGATTGGAAGCGAATAGCGATAAAGTAAAGAAAATTGAAACCCAGGTGAATTTATTGCGGGATTCAATAAAGCAAGGAAGAATCGTTTTTATATCTACACATAAAAACGCTCCTACCAGCGCCATATACCTATATGTATTGCAGGATCAACTATCAATTAATCAACTGGAAAGTTTTTATTCCGGCCTCTCGCCTCGGATAAAGAATCTAGGCTATGTGATAAATATTCCTGCAAAAATCAATGCAAGAAAAAATGCTGCTATTGGAAATATTGCCCCCGATTTTACCGCAACCGACATCACTGGAAAGCAATTCAAATTATCTGATTTCCGTGGGAGTTTTGTGCTGCTTGATTTTTGGGCAAGCTGGTGTGTCCCCTGCCGTGAGGAAAACATTCATCTGAAAGAGGCCTACAACCTCTACCATGACAAGGGTTTTGTGGTCATCGGTATTTCATTGGACGACAAAAAGGAGAAGTGGGTAAAAGCGATTATGGAAGATAAATTGCCATGGATACATACATCTGAGCTCAATGCTTTCGAAAACAAACTGGCAAGGCTATATGGCGTGCAGCCCATACCCGACAACTTTTTATTGAATCCCCAGGGAGAAATAATTGCCCGCCAATTGAGAGGTAATTCTTTTTTAGACATTTTAAAAAAGGAAATTAAATAAACATCAATCATCACCAACAAGCGTTGCTATGAGATATAACTTATTGATCCTAATGCTTATCACTGGACAGTTGACATTTGGCCAATTAAACAGTTTTACTTTATCCGGAAAAATAAAAGGCCTTGATGCAACTAAAATATTTCTTGTCATCTTTGATGACGCATTTAAGAGTGGATATAGAAGAGATTCTATAACGGTTGAAAACGAGACCTTCTCCTACACGGGTACTGCAGACAAGCTCATGTATGCATCTATCAGCCCAAATGTGGACAGGGTTGTAAAAAAAGCTGGCGGTGGAGGATATTACCCGGCCAAGTCCTCTTCAATTCAATTGTTTGTTTCCCCAGGGGCAAAAATCAAATTAACAGGGAAAATTACTGATTTCGTGGATGCTTATCCATCAGGTGACAACATCAACAATGACTTTAACAACCTCAATAAAGAGATCTATCCATTGTTGAATCAAAGTGTGAATGTAACTGTAAAAATTTCAAATAAACTTGTTACAGATTCTGCTGTAATAAAGAAAATGAAAGACACTGCTGCATTATTGGACAAGCAAGTAATTGCAATAAAAGAAAATTTCATCCAAGAACACCCATCATCTGCAGCGGCCATCTGGCTTTTGTCAGATATGATGATTCGCTCCCAACTGTCAAATAGTTTGGCTACCGAATTCTTTAAAAAAATGAACAGGGAAAAACTGGTTGATGTTTCTTTTTATGCAGATGTCGCCAAACGAGTAGATGGTTTTACATTGACAGCTGTTGGCAAAACGGTACCGGATATAAATTCTATGAATACCTATACTGGAAAAAAGTTTGATCTTTCATCACTTCGTGGAAAATATGTAGTGCTTGATTTTTGGGGTACTTGGTGCGGACCTTGTATCTCTGGAATGCCTAAGATGAAAGAATACCTCGATACATATCAATCCAAGCTGGAAATTGTAGGCGTGGCATCAGAATCCGATAATGGAGAAAGGTGGAAAAAATTTCTTGATGGCAAGCCACAATATCAATGGCACCAAGTATTGAGCAGAAAAACGGAAGACTACATTTTAAAATTTAGTGTA
>CAMDWC010000346.1 GCA_945878825.1 Haliscomenobacter hydrossis DSM 1100 | reverse complement strand
CCGAAAGCGGACCATTGGCCAACTTTATAAGAGGTATAAGAGCCAAGATTAAAATAATAATCTTGCCAGGAAAATTTATGTATGGTATTACTACCCGCTTTTTCGAAACCAGGCCAGATAGCTTCCAAGCCAGGCAAATACTTTTCTTTTATTTCGGAAGCTCTCAAATTAGCAGCATCATCACCGATAGCAGCACCTCCAAAGATGGTCAATGTACCGGCAGGACCAGGTTGAAGGCGGCTACTATCCCAGGTTGAGTAGGCAGGAATATCAGCAACCATGCCACCATGGGATCCATAATTTCTCCAAACGCGTTCATTCATACCAAGAATAATTTTACCCCCATTACCATATCCCAAATGCTGAATGCATTCATTTTTAGTAGTGGACCAATTGAAACCAATGGTTTTGACCTCTCTGAGTTTTGTAAAAGGAATGGCCAGAATCAAATAATCTGCTTTTACCATTTTTTTAACACCCAGGTATTCAAAAACAGCGGTATAAGAATTCTCTTTATTTTTATGAATTTCTATGAGCGAATAGCCCATTTTAATTTGATCTTCAAGCGATTTATTCATCGCATGGGTAAGAGCCTGACTTCCGCCATTTATTTTAAAAACTTCTGACTGCTCTTCGCTATCAGGTTTTTCATCTTCGGGTAATTGCAACAATAAAAAAAGATTAACAGCCGACTGATACTGAGCATCCATGGTATAATAGCCAGACATTTGGTTCATGTAAAACGATTTCAACCAACCTTTTATGCCAATACGATCAAGGTATTGCGGAATAGAAAGTTGATCTATTTCAGCCCAATTTGTATTTTCCCTAAAAGTTATATCATCCAAATTTTCAGGAAACCGTTCTAAATCAAGTCTTAATTTTTCAGCAAAAGGCATTATTTCATTCACCAAATCATTTTCGGTAAATTTTTTACCTCCAAAATAAAGAACCTCCTCCAGCGAAGAGTCATCTTTACGCAAATCGACCAGTCCCAGCTTAAATTCTTTGGCCAGGGAAATTAAATCATCATGGTAAGTGTCAATAAATTCACCCCCCAGCTCGGTATTTAAATTTGGAACAAAATAATTATTTAGCGTCATCATGCGACCGCCAGACCTGTTAGAAGCTTCAAAAAGGGTGGCTTTAATCCCCTTTTTATTTAAAACGTGTAAGGCATTTAATCCAGCAATACCGGCACCTACCACGACAATATTGGGTGCTTTGGGATGTTTAAGAGGAGCATGAGGTATCAATAATCCAGCAGAGAGCGTACTCATCTGCGACAAAAACTTCCTTCTGGATGCATTAAGAGATGGGTCATTTTTAATCCATGCCTTTAAAGTAGCCTTTTGGATCGTTTTTTTAAAATACCATCTCATCATGGACTGTTGAAGAATTTTTAAAAGGAGTTCAGTGTCAATCTGACAAAATAAATATTTTTTAACATAAAATATACCTTTTAATTAAATAAGTCATCTATTAAGCTAATTTAGAACTTAACTTTGAAGGAAGAAAGAAAACACCTATGATGATAATAGTCAGTAATGTTACGTTTGATTATCCTGAAAAAAGAGCTTTAAATCAGGTAAGCTTCCAAATAGAACCAGGTTCAATCACGGCGTTGGTGGGGCCCAATGGTTCAGGAAAAACAACTCTTTTGAGAAGTATTGCAGCTCTTTCGAAGCCTATTAGCGGAGAAATAATGGTAAATGGCTATGACACCTTAATGCAACCGCGTGAAGTTCACAGCCAAATAGGCTTTTTACAGGATTTATTTGGCTTATACGATACGCTGACTGTTTATCAGTGTCTGAGTTTTATGGCGTATAGTCGAATCGCCGATAAAAACGACGTTGAAACTGCCATTGAAACCGCCATTGAACAAGTAGGCATCGCCGGATTTCTTCATAAAAAAGTGGGCGTTTTATCCCGTGGGATGCGACAAAGAGTAGGCATTGCGGCGGCCATAGTGCATCATCCAACGCTTTTATTACTCGACGAACCTGCTTCAGGCTTAGACCCTGAAGCACGATACGAATTATCAAACTTAATGGTTAATCTGGCAGAAAATGGAATGACAATTATTGTATCATCTCATATTTTGGCAGAATTAGCTGATTATTCTACCGACATGCTTGTTTTACAAGATGGAAATGTGGTGGAGCACAAAAAATTAAAATCAAATCCCATTTCACGTGCTTTTGTTTATTTGGAAATAGGTGCCGAACATGATTTAGCCCCCCTGTTAGATAAAATCAAATTATTCCGTGGTGTTACAGAAATAATGTCTGTGGATGATAAATTACATGTAAAATTAGATACGCTTATTTCTTCCAAACATCAATTTCTTAAAGACCTGCTATTGGAAAATATACTTGTAAACGATTTTTCTGAAGTTAAAATTAATCTTCAGGATGAGTATATTAAGACCGTTTCCCAATACAAACTCAACAAATCAAAATGAAAAATATACTTAAATTTAATCCCGAGTTAGCAAAAAATATATGGCTGGAATTGAGTCCACAAAGACTCGTTACTATGCCTGCTATTTTATTATTATTTGTATTTTTAATTTTTTCTTTGAATTCCGGGGAGGAAAATCCTTGGGCAACCGTCCATTATTTTTCCTTTTACGGATTCATATTTATTGGTATTTTATGGGGGATGAAATCTTCATCCGATGCCATATTAGATGAATACAATGATAAAACATGGGACTGGCAGAAAATGAGTTCTATTGGTCCGTGGAAATTAGCTATTGGAAAATTAATCGGTTCAACCATTTACAATTGGTACGGCGCCTTAATATGCTGGTGTTTATTTATGTATTCTGCCGCTTACACCAGTCAACCTAAAGAAGAATTTAAAACCGGATTTCTTTTAGTTGCCATAATGGTTGGGTTACACGGATTAATGATCCTGATTGCCCTTCAATTAATTCGCAGAACGAATGCGAACACGAAAATAAAAAGCAATCGAATTTTCCTGTCTGGTATATTATTTGCGGGCATACTGTCGAGTATATTCTCCTATTTCACCCTACTCGGTAGCAGCAAAATGATGCAACTTACCTGGTATGGCATAGCGATACCATCGCTCGATTTTTTATTATTTACTTCTGTTATATATACTTTATGGATCCTTGCAGGGCTTTACAGAAGTATGCGCACAGAACTTCAATTTACGGATCCACCCAGCTGGTGGTTATTCTTTCTAATATTCCATTTTATTTTCCAATACGGTTTCTTTTTACCTGAAGGAAAAATGGCTGACCTGTCGGCAATATCGACGACGCTCACGCTCCTTTTTGTTGAAACCATACTCCTTACCTACCTTTTAGCATTGAGTGAAAATAAGGATATTGTATTATTCAGAAAATTAATAAATTCGTTAAAATCTTCCGATTTCCCAACTTTTTATAAACATGTTCCTTTGTGGCTTATCACCTTGCCCATAGCTAAGATAGCAGGCTTTTTGGTATTGCTTCTCCTTTTAATATTTGATGAAAATCCAATATTGAAAACAATTTTAAAAGATTATTCCATCACAAGCAAGATAGAGCTAGTTGGTTTTTACCTGGCCATCCTCCTATATGTAGTGAGAGATTTAGGCATTTTATTATTATTAAATTTCTCTAACCGGCCACAAAGAGCTGACACCAGCATGCTTGTTTATCTGGTATTAATTTATTTGATATTGCCCACATTGACTTCAGGTTTAGGAATTTCCGTCATTTTATACCCAGATATCACCCAGGGAATTAT
>CAMDWC010000345.1 GCA_945878825.1 Haliscomenobacter hydrossis DSM 1100 | reverse complement strand
CCATGGATGAATATTTCAGGTTCCTCTTTGGCTACCTGGTGGCGCAGTATTCCTGTGACTGACGAAAAATAAATACTCGTCATCTTTACCATAAGAACAAAAGAAATTTTATTAACTTAGTGTTTATTTTTAAAAATAAGATTGAAAATGAAGTATTGGTTTTGTTTGTTTGTTGCTATTTTAACTCATTTTAGTATGGAGGCACAGGAGAATTATAATCCTGAGGAGAAATTGAAAGCGTTGGGTATTACTCTACAGGCGCCTTCAAGTCCCTTGGCAAATTATGTCAATGTGGTTCGCGTAGGAAATTTATTGTTCCTCTCCGGGAAAGGTCCGCAATTGTCCGACGGCACTTATATAAATGGTAAAGTAGGGGAAAATCTTTCTATTCAACAGGGCTATGATGCCGCGCGCTGGACGGGTATCAATCAGCTGGCTGTCTTAAAAGCTGAGTTAGGTGATTTGAAAAAAGTTAAAAGGATTGTGAAAGTGCTGGGTATGGTCAATTCACTCGCCACTTTTACAGATCACCCAAAAGTAATTAATGGGTATTCAGACCTCATGGTCGCTGTCTTCGGTGAAAAAGGAAAACATGCCCGGTCTGCCGTAGGTATGGGTTCATTACCCAATGATATGGCAGTTGAAGTGGAAATGATTGTAGAAGTAGAAAACCCATAATTTTGTCAGTAATTGTTCCAAATTGGCGCGATTTTCATAGCCTTTATTCGAAATCCTTAACGGAAAATGTCATTCCCTTTTGGGAAAAATATAGTCTCGATGATGTGGACGGTGGTTACTTTACCTGTCTCCTACGCGACGGTATTGTTTTTGATACTGATAAATTTATCTGGCTACAGGCCCGAGAAGTCTGGATGTTCGCAAAATTGTTTAACGAATGGGAAGCTAATCCTTCCTGGCTTAAAATAGCCATTCATGGTGCTGATTTTCTTGAAAAATATGGAAGAAATGAAGAGAGTGACTGGTATTTTTCGTTAAGAAAAGATGGAAAACCATTGGTTAGTGCCTATAATATTTTTTCCGATTGTTTCGCTGTAATGGCCTTTGCTCAATTGGCCAAAGCTTCCGGAGAAGATCGATATGCCCAAATAGCCATTCAATCCTTTGAACGTATTCTTCAAAGACAGTCCAATCCTAAAGGAAAATTCTCAAAAGCCATTCCTGAAAATAGAGCGCTCAAGAATTTTGCCCTCCCCATGATTCTTTGCAACCTGGCGCTGGAATTGGAAAGTCTGTCCGATACATTCGATATTGAATCCTTGATTGATACCTGCGTAAATGAGGTCATGGTCGATTTTTATAACAGTGAATATGATATTACACTGGAGAACGTGAAACCTGACGGGTCTTTTTCTGACACTTTTGAAGGACGTTGTGTGAATCCAGGTCACGTCATTGAAAGTATGTGGTTCATCATGGATATCGCAGAAAGAAGGCAGGATAAACAGTTAATGAAACTAGCCGTCGATAGGACTATTCGTACTTTGTCCTACGGATGGGACGAAAAATACGGAGGCATCCTTTATTTTATGGATGTGAAAAATTATCCTCCTCAGGCTTTGGAATGGGACCAAAAACTATGGTGGGTGCATGTGGAAACCTTGATTGCCTTACTTAAAGGGTACCACCATACAGGAGATTCCCGCTGTTTAGAATGGTTTAATAAAGTGCATGAATATACCTGGTCTCATTTCCCCGATCCTGAATTTGGTGAGTGGTTTGGTTACCTTAACAGACAGGGAGAAGTCCTTCTGCCTCTGAAAGGAGGTAAATGGAAAGGCTGTTTCCATGTTCCCAGAGGTCTGTTTCAATGTAGTAAAATTTTAGCAAAGTTAGCAAATCCTATCATTGGTTAATCTTTACAATAAGTTGTCACCGAATAAAGACAGGGCTCAGGAAAACAGCCCTTCTTTTGCTTTATAATCGTATCTTCATCTTTTACGTTAACACAATCAAAAGATGAAAGCGAAGTATATAAATCCTTTTACAGACTTTGGGTTTAAGAAAATTTTTGGAGAAGAAGCCAGTAAAGAACTTCTCATTGATTTTCTTAATGCTTTGATTCCGCAGGCTAATAAAATAATAGATTTAAAATTTAAGAATACAGAACATCTTGGTCTTAGAGAAGCAGACAGATATGCCATTTTTGATATTTATTGAGAAAATGAGTCAAACGAAAAGTTTATAGTTGAACTTCAAAAGGCAAAGTTTCCGATAAGGGAACAGGCTGAAAAGGGACAATGGAATTATAACCTTTCGGCCGTTGAGCCTGAGAAAAGTGAGGTAGTGCATACCATCAAATTGAAAAATCAGAATGGAAAAACCATCTATGATAAGTTGACTTACATCTATGTTGAAATGCCAAATTTCAATAAGCCAGAAGATAATCTAACCTCAAGACTTGATAAATGGCTATTTTTTATCAAAAATCTGGAAGATTTTCAATCAATTCCTTCCATTTTTTCCGATGAAATTTTTGCAAAAGCTTTTGAGAAGGCTGAATTAGCAAAGTTTGGGCAGGAAGAAATGGATCAATATGAATCAAGTTTGAAAGTATATAGGGATTTATATTCAGTCATTGATTCAGCATTTATTGAAGGCAAAACAGAAGGCAGAATGGAAGGAATTGAAGAAGGTAGGCAGGAAGGATTACAAGTGGGTAGACAGGAAGGTAAACGGGACATGGCTAAACTTCTGAAGGATAATGGTGCACAGGTTGATTTAATAATTCTTACCACTAGATTTACCAGGGAAGAAATAGATCTGCTATAAAATGAAAAATTTCAGCGTGTTGTTTATGACAAAGATTACTGACATACATTCAATACATACATTTCAATGGTTAATTTATCAATATAAAAGTTGAATTTGGAATAGTGGTAAAATATTTTTTACCTTAGCTTTTATTTACCTCGATGTAAGTGGAATTAAATTGGCGCAATATAATTTATAGTCTTGGAACCATTGAAATTTAAAGTAGGCATTGATATAGGAGGCACAAATACTAAATTGGGTTTAGTTGATTCCGAGGGACATTTACTTAGACGAGTTAATTTTTCTACTAATCCTCTGTTGAGTTTTGCAGATTACCAAATACTTTTAACCAGTGCTTTGGAGGAAGTTACCCATGATATTCCGAGAGAGGACTTACTTGGTATAGGCATGGGGGTGCCAGGTGCCAACGGCAAAACCGGGAGTATTTCGGAAGCTGCCAATATTCCATTTTTAACGGAAATACCCCTGCAAAGTGTATTGGTAAAGCAATGGAACTTGCCTGTTTTCGTCGCTAAAGATGCCAATACCGCCGCTTTGGGTGAAATGCTGTTCGGTAGCGCCAAAGGAATGGATCACTTCATTTTACTTACTTTGGGTACTGGTTTGGGGTCCGGCGTAGTCATAAATGGAAAAATTGTGTCCGGTTCTAATGGTTTGGCGGCTGAGTACGGTCATTCTGTTTTAGTAAAAAATGGTAGATCGTGTAATTGTGGTCAACGGGGTTGCTTTGAAACCTATGTTTCCGCTACAGGGTTGAAAAGAACGGCTATTTCTTTGTTGGCAAACGCTAATCAGCATAGTATTTTACGAGATATACCACCCAATCAGCTCGATGCCCAAATAATAGCGGAAGCTTCAGAAAATGGAGATGAGATAGCTAAAATGGCTATAAAGAAAACCGCACAATGGCTAGGTTTAAAAATGGTCGACTTAGTAGTGCTTACCGATCCCGAAGCTATTATTTTAGCGGGTGGCCTTTCTAA
>CAMDWC010000344.1 GCA_945878825.1 Haliscomenobacter hydrossis DSM 1100 | reverse complement strand
CTCACAAAAAGAGTTGACAGGCCAATTTTCAAACTATTATTGATTTTATGATCCAGGTTAACCCTGAAGGTATAACGGGTAAAATCTTGTTTTTTAACCACCCCTATATCCTGGAAAAAGTTACCGGTAATATTAAAATTAGTTTTCTCAGATCCACCAGAAACACCCAATTGATGAGACTGAATCATACCATCTTGTAACATACCATTCACATAATCGGTGCTTCTACCTAATTTAATACTTTCCATTTCTATAGGTTCAAAAATCTTAGCATCATCCGCTTCCGTTCCTTTGCCAAGAGGATATTGGCCAATGGCTCTTCTCGATTCTCTTTTATATTCAGCATATCCAGGACCATCAAATACTTTAATATTACCCAGGCTTTGATTCATACCCACATAAGTATCGAAAGAAACTATAGTTTTGCCTGAAGTACCGCGTCTGGTGGAAATAATAACCACCCCATTGGCACCTCTTGCACCGTAAATAGCTGTAGCTGAAGCATCTTTAAGAATCTCCATGGATAGGATATCCTGTGGATTGATATCATCAATACCACTTGATAAAGGAATACCGTCTACCACATAGAGAGGATTATTAGTAGCATTAAAAGAACGGCGACCTCTAATACGAATCTGAGGCCCAGCACCCGGTTTACTACCTGCCTGTACTACGTCAACACCAGCCGCTCTACCCTGTAATGCCTGACGGGCATTGGTTACGGGGAGTGACATAATATCTTCCGCACTGACCGACGAAATAGCACCTGCTAACTGACTTTTCTTTTGTGTACCATAACCAACGACGACGACCTCAGAAAGATTTTGCACGTCTTCCGCCAAGGTAACATTCACTTGAGTTTGCGTGCCCAAAGTAATTTCCTGGGAAATAAATCCCACATAACTGAAAACCAGGATATCATTCCCACTTCCAATGGTGATAGAATAATTTCCATTCTCATCTGTAACGGTGCCAACCGTGGTGCCTTTTAAACTAACTGTTACCCCAATAAGACCCTCCTTGTTTACATCAGAAACGGTACCTTTTACGGACCGGGATTGACCAAACAGCATTTGCAAAGGAAGTAATGTTAATAAAAAACCCAATAAAAGATAGTGTTTTTTCATAATTGTACATTTTAATTTGCTACAATTTAGTATAATTAAAATAAAATGTCAATTTTATGCCATATTAAATTTACGAAAACGTTTGCGTTTAAAAAAATACCTTGTTTAATACTAATTCCAAAATATAAACTTACCTTTTGTTCTGTATTAATTAACCAGTCCTTTAACTAATCTTTTTTTATGGCCTCAAATACTTTTTTACACGAAAATTTCTTGTTGCAAACAAAAACTGCCGCTATCCTTTATCATGATTATGCTAAAGAAATGCCTATTATAGATTATCATAATCATTTGCCTCCTCAACAAATTGCTGAAAATCAATCTTTTGAGAATGTTTCAAAAATATGGCTCTACGGTGACCATTATAAATGGAGAGCCATGCGCATTAACGGCGCAGATGAATCCTATTGCACAGGCAATAAAAGTGATTTTGAAAAATTTGAAAAATGGGCAGAAACCGTTCCCTACACCTGGAGAAATCCGCTATTCCATTGGACTGCATTGGAAATGAAACGCTATTTTGATTTAGATACCTTGTTAAATAAGGAAAATGCCGCTACCATTTATGCACATTGCAATGAACTGCTGCAAACACCGGAATTTAAGGTCAGGCCTTTATTAACTAAAATGAAGGTGAAAGCGGTTTGTACCACTGACGACCCATTAGATTCCCTTGAATTTCACCAGACAATGAAAAATGGGTGGGACGGTCCTTTAAAAATGTTACCCGCATTCAGACCTGATAAATTTATTTTAATAAAAAATGCAAATTTTGCCTCTTTTGTCAGGCAACTTGCTGATTTAACTTCCATTTCAATCTTAAATTATGATGACCTGGTCACCGCTCTTTCCAACCGTGCAGATTTTTTTGCTTCTCTCGGTTGCCAGCTCGCTGATCATGGATTGGAATATATTTGTGCTGAAAATTATACAGCCTCGGAGGTAGATCTCATTTTTAAAAAGGCACTGAATGGGGAATCAGTTTCTCAGGAAGAAGCACATATTTATATGTCTGCGATCTTATTCGATTTAGGTTGCCTTTATCATAAACTGGGTTGGATACAGCAATTCCATATCGGTGCCATGCGCAATAATAATCTTAGAGCCCTAAGAAATTTAGGCCCAGACACTGGTTGGGATTCTATTGGCGACTGGTCTCAGGCAAGTACTTTGTCAAAATTTTTAGCGCGCTTAGATGAGGAAGACCGATTGACAAAAACCATTATCTATAATTTGAATCCAGCAGATAATGCGGTGATGGCCTCTATGATTGGTAATTTTAATGATGGAAGTGTGGCTGGAAAAATACAGTATGGGTCAAGCTGGTGGTTTTTAGACCAAAAAGATGGCATGGAGCAACAGATGAATACCTTATCTAATATGGGGCTTCTAAGTAAATTTGTAGGAATGCTTACCGATTCCAGAAGTTTTCTCTCTTTTCCCCGACATGAATATTTTAGAAGAATATTATGTAATATCTTTGGAAATGAAATAGAAAACGGGGAACTCCCCACAGATATTCCCTGGGCTGGAAAAATCATTCAGGATATTTGTTACCACAATGTTCGTGAATATTTAGGCTGGGAAAAATAATATGAACTTTTAAAATTTTTAAGCGATGAAAAACATTTCTTTTATTGTCCTCATTTTATCTTTCATTTCACCTTGTATGCTCATGTCTCAAAATGAAGGGGTTACATTTAACACTTTACCCAATAAGGATATTGAAGTTAAAATGGATGGTAAGTTATTTACGCAATATTATATTTCTAAAAATGAAGAGGTTAAGAAACCTGTGCTTTATCCTCTAATAACCGCAGACGGGCAGTTGCTCACTCGTGGATATCCCGTTGCTCCAAGAGCTGGGGAACGAATAGATCATCCTCATCATGTTGGCCTTTGGTTGAACTATGGCAAAGTAAATGGTATTGATTACTGGAATAATTCCAGAGAGATATTAACTACGGGTGACCCCAAAAATTTTGGTCTTGTAAAGCATCAAGAGGTTACAAAGATGAAACCTGGCAAAGAAAAGGGCGAACTTGCTATTCGTGCTGGCTGGTTTGAAGCTGACGGTAAAGGAAAAGAAGTGTTACAGGAAAATACAACTTTTATCTTCGGTACTCACCCATTAGGAAGATATATTGATCGTATTACAACCCTTAAAGCCTTAGTGGATTCCGTTTATTTTAAGGATGATAAAGAGGGCATGATTGCTATCAGGGTGGCTCGGGAACTGGAACATCCTTCCAATAAACCTGAAATCTTTACAGATGCGCAAGGAAAGGAAACTAATGTCCCTACATTGGATAATACCGGGGTTACCGGCGAATATTTAAGTAGTGAAGGGGTAAAAGGTGAAGATGTATGGAGTACCAGAGCAAAATGGATGCGCCTCGGCGGAGTGATAAAGGAGAAGCCTGTTTCTATTACCATTTTAGATCACCCAAAAAATGTCAGCTATCCTACCTATTGGCACGCGAGAGGTTATGGTCTTTTTTCTGCTAATCCATTGGGTGCAAACATTTTTAGTAAAGGAAAGGATTCGTTGAATCTTACCCTTAAGAAAGGGGAAGAGGTCACTTTCCGTTACCGCATTCTCATTGCTGATGGTCTTCCTGACGCGGTCATTTTAGATAAGGAAGCAGCAGCATTTGGAAA
>CAMDWC010000343.1 GCA_945878825.1 Haliscomenobacter hydrossis DSM 1100 | reverse complement strand
ACTTAATTCTACGACTATTACCGTTATTGGCCATAAATGAGCGTAAAAAACGGGACCTCATAGATGAGATCCCGTTAATTTATTTACTTTTTTAGCGACGCTTTGACTTCTTCGCTTTTCTAGCAGGCTTACGAGAAACCTTCTTTGCCTTGCCAGCTTTCTTAGCAGCCTTTACTGGCGCTACTTTTGCTGGTGGTGTTGTGGCAAATGAAAAAAAATGGATGATTTTCTATGATTATGCCCGATTGATATTAGATCTAGTACACAAAACACTCGGTTCTGAATCACGGATTTTGAGGATTACGGGATTTCACGGTTTCGTAGAGACGCGATGATTCGCGTCTTCTCCACGATAGGTTTCGATTTAATTTATACCCCTAACACTCGGTTCTGAATCACGGATTTTGAGGATTACAGGATTTCACAGATTATAAACGCGCCTCTTTGTTATAAACATAATGTTTATTCGTAGATGTATTCTGTATCGTGGCGTTCTGAATCACGGATTTTACGGATTACGGGATTTCACGGTTTCGTAGAG
The DNA here is from genome assembly GCA_945878825.1 of Haliscomenobacter hydrossis DSM 1100. Taxonomy (GTDB): domain Bacteria; phylum Bacteroidota; class Bacteroidia; order Chitinophagales; family Saprospiraceae; genus BJGN01. The sequence continues at coordinate 3,253 of CAMDWC010000343.1, read as the reverse complement.
ACGAGATGATTCGCGTCTCTACGATAGGTTTCGATTTAATTTTTACCCCTAACACTCGGTTCTGAATCACGGATTTTGAGGATTACAGGATTTCACAGATTATAAACACGCCTCTTTGTTATAAACATAATGTTTATTCGTAGGATTTATTCTTTTGTATAAGCTCACAGGGGCATAGCCCCGCTATCTTAATAACTCTCCACCGTCGGGTCATCATTTAAAACAATTTACCTCATAAAGTTAATACCCTGCCACGCCGCCATCAAAGCTGCGAGAATCGGCCGCGCCATACCTTATTTTTGTAGTCGGATCGATATAAATGCCCATGGCTTGCCCTTGTTTCCCTCTTGATACAGACGGGTGCCCCATAGCCTCATATAGTTTTTTAGTGTCCGGTGAAAATCCCCAACCTTCCATTGACGTTTGGTCGGGTAACCATTGATGATGAATACGGGGCGTTTCAATAGCCTCACCCATGTTCATGCTATGATCGATTACATTTAAAATAACCTGTAAAACAGTGTTAATAATGGTACGACCTCCAGGAGAACCAATCACTAAAACAGGTTTACCGTCCAATGCAACAATAGTAGGCGTCATACTTGAAAGCATTCTTTTATGAGGTGCCACCAAATTAGGGGAAGTACCGACCTGACCTTTTCTGTTAGTTACGCCAGGAACGGGATTAAAATCGCCCATTTCATTATTCAAAAGAAAACCGGTGCCATCGGCCATTAATCTTGACCCATAACTATATTCTAATGTATAGGTAACAGAAACCGCATTTCCCCAGGCATCAACCACTGAAAAATGGGTCGTTTCATCACTTTCCTTAGGCAAATAAAGGGACCCAAAAGCAGCGCTATCACTTTTTGATGCCTTATCCATTTGAATGGAAGCGGCTAATAATTCTGCATAATCCTTGCTGATTAATTTTTCTATGGGCATATCCTTATTAAAATTTGGATCACCTATATACTGCGCTCTATCGGCAAAGGCTCTGCGCATCACTTCCGTAAGTACGTGCAGATATTCGGCACTATTTGGACCCATTTTCCGCAGGTCATATTTTTCCAACATATTCAGCATTTCCATAATAGCCACGCCACCTGAGCTGGGGGGAGGCATACCGATAATATCGAAACCTCTGTAATATCCTATAATTGGTTTTAGTTCCTCTGCTTCATAATTAGCCAGATCTTTGGCTGTTATGATACCCCCATGTTTTTTCATATAAGCCTCCAGTAAAGCAGCGGTTTCTCCTTTGTAAAAACCGTCCCTTCCTTGTAATTGAATTCGTTTCAGGGATGCTGCCAAATCAGGTTGTTTCCAAAGTTCACCTGGCGTGTATAAGTCTGTACCATTTTTAAGAAAAGCTTTTTTTGCTGCGGCAAATACGGGCTGTTTTTGTTTTTGAAAATAGCTTAAAATATCTTGCATGTCCCAGGTAGAAGGAAAACCCTTTTCTGCCAATTCAACAGAAGGTTTTACCAAATCGGCCCAAGGTTTAGATCCCAATTTTCCATGCGCCATCCATAAGCCAGCCACTGTGCCGGGTACACCAACAGAAAGAGGGCCTTCATGATTTGAATTATCTTTAATCTGACCATTTGCATCGAGATACATTCTTTCGGAAGCCGCCTGAGGCGCTTTTTCGCGAAAATTAAAGGTAGTGGAAGTGCCATCTGCACCGTGATATACCATAAATCCTCCACCGCCGATGTTACCGGCAGAAGGAAGTGTTACTGCCAGTGCAAAAGCCGTAGCAATGGCAGCATCAACGGCATTTCCTCCATTTTTAAGCACCTGCATACCAGCTTGCGAAGCCAGATAATGACTGCTTACCACCATTCCCTCTTTTGCCGGGGCGGGCATACGTCCACGTTGACCACTCAGCGTATTTAAAGGAACAGCAAGTACTACGCTAATTATCCAAAGGCTAAAATTAATTTTCGTCATCATCATTTTAAAATTACTTCTCTAATGTATGCTAAAAATACCTAAATTAGGAAAAATCTAATGTACTTTTATTTATTTACTAGCGCAACCAATTTTTTGAATGAAATGGCTTCCTCTACTTTTACTTTGCATTTTACCACATATAACGCAATCTATGCATAAATTTCCACCTGAATTTTTATGGGGTACCGCCGCTTCGGCCTATCAGACAGAAGGTAATAATATCAATAACGATTGGTACCATTACGAGCAAATAGAGGCTAAAAAACCTGAAAATAAGAGAAAATTAGCTGGAATTTGTGGTCAGGCAACCATGCAATGGGAAAATTATGAACAAGATTACGATTTAGCACAAAAAATGGGCGTAAAAATTCATCGGCTTTCTATAGAATGGTCCCGCATTTTTCCAACCCCTGACAAACCCGATGAAGAAGCATTAGCCATTTATAAAAAACAATTGGTCAGTCTTCACCAACGAGGTATAAAAACCATGGTTTGTCTTCACCATTTTACCATCCCTATCTGGGTGCTGCAAAAAGGAGGCTTCCTGAACAGAGAATATTTCCTTAGGCAATTTCAGCAATATCTGGAGGTTGCCATTCCCTATCTTGCTGATGAGGTGGATTATTGGCTACCGATCAATGAGCCCAATATAGTACCTTCAGCATCCTATCTGATAGGAATGTTTCCCCCTTATAAAAAAAATATTTTCCAATACCTGAGAGTTTATCGGCTGATGATTGAAATGCATGCTGCTGCGTATCATATCATTAAGAAACACGATAAGCAAGCACCCGTTGGCGTTGCTTTTGCTTATATGCACTTTCAACCGTTCAATGCAAAGAACAAATGGCAACAATTCTTAAGTTATTTGTCTGACAAATGGGCAAACAGGATATTCTTTGAAGCCGTTGTCAATGGACGATGGTCATTTCCTCTTGGTTGGGGAGCTGCCGCACCAGAAATTAAAGGGACCCTCGATTTCACTGGATTAAATTACTATACGACGCTCTATTTGAAAAATACAGGTCCGGTACCTTTCAAAAAAGGGGATGTGATAACAGACATGGGTTGGGTCGTTTATCCTAAAGGGATCTATGCCATTATACATCAGCTATTTAAAATAACAAATAAACCGATTATTGTCACTGAAAATGGCACCGCAACGACAGATGAATCATTCCGGATTGATTATTATAAAAGTCACTTAACTGAAATTCATAAGGCTATGTCGGAAGGAGTACCTGTAAAGGGATATATGGCCTGGAGCCTGACCGATAATTATGAATGGCAA
>CAMDWC010000342.1 GCA_945878825.1 Haliscomenobacter hydrossis DSM 1100 | reverse complement strand
GGTAAACAAGGGATTAAAGAAATTAATCTTACGGGGAATAGTATTATTGTCAATGAGTTAGATAGTATTTTTTATAACCAGATTCAAGGTAGAACCATTGACGCATTTTTTGTCGATAAAAATCTTGATCTTATGTCAGCAAAGGGAAATGCCGAGGTAGTTTACTATATAAAAGACGAAGATGACGCCTATGTTGGCGTAGATAAAACATCGTGTGGGATGATGAATATTATTTTTGGAGATAATGAAGTGGATAAAATTGTATTTTACGTAAAGCCTAAAACCCAGGTTTTACCCATGCTGAAAGCAGACCATTTGAAAATAAGATTGAGTGGTTTTAGTTGGAATGAGGAGGCTAAACCGAAGTTTCCAATGGACGTTCTAAACGTTCGAATGCTTATTAGGGCTAACAATCCTCAGCCTGATGTAGAATTTCAAAACATAAGAATAAATGAAAATTAATTCTAGGAAATATTTATTGTGTTCCTTTTTTATCCATGTCTTTTTGATATCATCGCTATTTGCAAACCAGATTCCACCTCAAAATGATATAGCAAAAGTTAATCGTCTTGTGGAGAATAAGAATTTTTCTGAAGCTATGGACATTTATCGCGATTGGATAGCGTTGGGATTTGAAAGTAAATGGATATTTTATAACCTTGGTTTATTGCATGAAAAAGTGGGTCATGTTGGTTATGCGATGTATTACCTGAAAAAAGCAGAAAAAGTAGCTCCTGACGATGTTTTGATTAACAAGAGAATTGTTTTTTTGCAAGAAAAGATAAAGGACAAGTTTATGATACCTATCGAAAATGATAGATTCATAGATGTGTTTTTGAAGCCTTGGGATTATTGGAGTTTAAAAGAAGCGGGTATATTTCTTATCATAAGTTTTTGGATATTTTCCTTGTATTTTCTGCTTTTCCATGTGTTTTCTATGTCAGGGAGCTTTAAATTTTATAAACCTGTTCTTTTCATTCAAGTTGGTTTAATATGTTTTCTCTTGATTCAGAGCATGAGGATTTTACAAAATAGTAACCAAAGTGAGGCTATAATATTGGGTGACGTTGTAGAGATACACGAGGGCGCTGACATTTTAAGCCCTAAAATTCAAACAGTACATGCTGGATTGCCTGTACTGTTTGAAGATAAAATAGGAGATTGGATTAAGGTGAGATTATATAACGGCAAGGTTGGATGGTTGAAAAAGAATCAACTATCGGCTATAATCTAACATTACCTTAATCTTCTTTAGCAACTTTTGGTTTCTTAGCAACTTTTGGCTTTGCTACAACTTCTGCAACAACAGCATCAGCTACTGGAGAAGATTTTGTTGCTTTAGCTTCAGGCGCAGATTTACTTTTGCCCTGAGGTGCTATCAGGATAGGTGCTTTAGGATCTAAAATACTCACATACGTTCTGTTATCTTTTTTACGGCGAAATACCACCGTACCATCGATATCAGCATGTAAAGTATAGTCTTTTGACAGGTAAACATTATCACCAGGGTGAAAGCGAGTACCGCGTTGTCTTACTAAAATATTACCTGCTCTGGCATATTCGCCGCCAAATAACTTAACGCCTAATCTTTTACTTTTGCTATCCCGTCCATTATCGGAACTACCCGCACCTTTTTTATGTGCCATTTTTTCGGAAATTTAAAGGATGAATAATTACTTTGTAGAAATACTGGTGACTTCAATTTTAGTAAAACACTGGCGATGACCATTTTTTACCTTGAAACCCTTTCTTCTTTTCTTGCGAAATACAATTACCTTATCTCCTTTTTGTCTGTTTAAGACCGTTGCACTCACTGATGCTCCAGGAAGGGTAGGTTTACCCAATGAAACGGCGCCGTTGTCATCGACCAAGTGAACTTGGTCAAAATTAACAACATCGCCATTTTCGTTACTTAGCTGGTGGACATAGATCTTTTGACCTACCTCGACTTTGAATTGTTGACCAGCTATGGTTACAATTGCGAACATGTTATTTCGATTTAGATATTAAAGCGCAAATATACGGGTTATTTTATAGTTTCAAAGAATTAAATAGAAATTTTACGAGAGTTACTGATAATTAAATAATTTCTTCTAACAGTAATTCGAATTCAAGGAAATTTTGGTCCCTCTGAACGGTTATACTCATTTTTTTACCTATTGATCCCCTAAATTTATTATTTATAATATCTAATGAAAGTATTCCAGTGGATAAACCATTGATTTTTTTTATTCTATCCCCTATTTGTAGTCCACTTTTGAAAGCGGGTGTATTTTCATTAATTCTTAAAATAGTAAAAATATTCAGGTTGTCGCCTGATGCACCAATGATGAGGCCGCTGCGATCGTAGGGGCGTTGCTTTACTTGTTTAGGATTTTTAGTAACTATGATATTCGACTTATTATAATCAAAAATGACTTTTGAAAAGGCCGATAATACGTTATTTCCAATAATTCCGTCGCGGGGTGTTATCATCAGAGAATCGAAAAATACCGGTTTTTGTTGGAATTTTGTTATGAGTTCAGGAAAAGATTTCGAGGCAAATTGAAAGTTTTTTATTCTCCCCACATAGCCTTCTAATTTACCGCCAAGCCCCAATCCTATGGGACTGTTAAGCATTTTAACCTGAGCATTTTTCAAGGAGTCAATCGAGGTATATAGTAACAAGGATAGGCCGGCTCCTGTGTCAATTAAATAATTTAAAATATTGATTTCCTTGCCATACAGGTAAGTGGTGCATCGGATATATGGCTTGCCTTTTATTAACTTGAATGGTAATATGTCCTCGTTTTCCTTGTTTATTTTCACTTTATTTTGAAAATATACAGGGCTGTAAAAAGTTACTATTTGTTTTTGATAATCTATTTGTAAGGTAAACCGTTTAAGGAAATCGGCGCCTAGTATGCCATGAATCTGTAAACCACTATATTCCTCGAAACGGAAGTAATCTTCCTCTAAAACTAAAATAGATCGATGGGTAGCCTGTAAATCGCCCATTTGTAAAGAAATATTTTTTGACAAATAGGCATATAACTCTTCCTGCATATCGGCACCGTAAAGTGTATATCTTTTCTGATAATCTATGTTTAAAAAATCGGCAATTTCCTTTTTGGTAAGTATTGAATATTCTGCCCCAGTATCCAATATGAACGTGAGAGGTAGCAGATTATTGAAAAGAACAGAAACGAGTATGAAATTTCCTTCAAAGCGAAAGGGCACTTCCTCTTTTGTAAAAGTCCGGTGCTGAACTAAATCAAATACTTGACTAAAAGCCTTATTCGAAAATAACGCCAAAAGAATACTAAGCAATATATAGTGTTTACTTAAATAAACTTTGCTTAAAAGCATATCTTGTTTTTGTTCCTTTTTAAACAATTTATGTACAAAAAAGATGACATTGGGAAGTGGTATTTTTTATTTTCCTGATGTGTTAAAGATTTACCCATTTAAGGTATGATTTTGTAGATTTGTTAAGGAATAGCCTTTAATATATGAATATGAATGGAATTAATTATATTATTACAATTTTAGGGATAATTAGTTGTTTGTTATCCTGCGAGGTAGATGAATCTCTATATCTCGAAAAGGCGTCTAATCCAGCACACCTGCACAAAGCACAAAAAATGCTAACGGATGTTATGGTGCATGATATTTTTTCGCCTCCTGTTGCCAGCAGAATTTATGTTTATTCCAGCATAGCCGCTTACGAAACCATGGTTTCAGGTAATCCCGATTTTATTTCATTAGCGGGACAATTAACGGCGCTAGATAAAATTCCGTTGCCCAAAAAAGATCATCAAATC
>CAMDWC010000341.1 GCA_945878825.1 Haliscomenobacter hydrossis DSM 1100 | reverse complement strand
AACGATGCAACCAATAAACAAAGATTCTAAAGACCTTCTGCTAAAGATGCCAAAAAGAACGACAATAAGAGGAGGCACGAGGCTTAAAATTCCAAATTCCATTATAAATTTCCTATGCTAATGAGTTTTTTATCCATATATTCCAACAGTCCTTCTGCACCAGATTCATAACCGATGCCACTTTCCTTCCAACCCCCAAAAGGAGCCTCTGTTGCCTGAGGCAACCATTCGTTCACCCCAATGATACCAGCGTCGAGCTTTTCAGAGAAATAAATCGCTTTATTTAAATTTTCTGTCATGACATAAGCTGCCAATCCAAAAGGAACGTCATTGGCCAGTGCAATGGCTTCCTCATCGGTTTCAAAAGGAGTAACTATCATCACCGGCCCAAAAACCTCGGCCTTTTGAAAATGATGATTTTTATTCGCTTCCATTAAGCATGGAGACATAAAGAAGCCTTTTCCTGGTAATTTTTCCCCACCGCAATGAATTTTAGCCCCCTCCTCTTTTGCTTTTTCAATGAATTTCATCACACCTTCCCTGTGATTTCCATGGATGAGCGGCCCCATCTGGGTTGCTTCATCCAGCCCATTTCCCACATGAATCCTATTTATTTCCTGAGTTGCTGTGGCCACAAAATCATCAAAAATAGACCGATGAATAAAAAAACGCTGAGGCGCTATACAAACCTGACCGGCATTTCTAAATTTACCTTTGACACTTTCCTTTGCGGCATAAATCGGATCCATATCCTGACAAATGATAGCGGGAGCATTTCCTCCCATTTCCAAGGCCAGACGGGTATTGGTAATATTTGAACCTTGAATAAGTAATTTACCAACTTCCGTACTTCCTGTAAAACTGATTTTCCTGACTTTGGGATGTTCAAGAAAAAGGGTCCCCGCTATTTTTGCCTCTCCATGCACAAAATTGGCAACCCCCTGCGGGATTCCAGCTTCATGCAAAGCCGACATAATATGCATGGCAGTCAAAGGGGTATGCTCTGAAGAACGGGCAACGAGGGTACAACCAGCTGCTAAAATGGCCGCCCAGCAACGGGCAGGATTATAGGCAGGAAAATTCCAGGCAGTAATGGCTCCCACCACACCCAACGGCTGATAAATGACAGACATCCGCTTATTTGTCCGAAAAGAAGGAATAGTTCGACCATAACACCGCTTCCCCTCCTCTGCAAACCATTCAAAAAGGTTGGCCGCCACGCCAATTTCCGCTTTAGCCTCCGCTAAGGGTTTTCCTGATTCCAGCACCATATCATGAGCAATCACCTCGATTTTTTCCCTAATAATTCGGGCTGTAGTTTTGAGTATTTCAGCCCTAAAGTAAGGCGATTTTGACTGCCAACTATCCCAGGAACGGATAGCCGACAAGATGGCCAGGCGATAATCATCGGCATTACCAAAAGGCAAATCAGCTATTTTCTCCTCCGACGCCGGATTGATTAACGGTTTGGTTTGATTAGACAACGCATCTACCCAATCGCCATTGATATAATTTTTTCTCATACTAATGAATCAAAAGCCCTTTCAATAATGTCAAATCCCCTATATAATTGCTCATCGGTAATTACCAATGGACTCAAAATACGAATATAATTACCATTCACGCCAGCACTAATGAGAATTAAGCCATTTTCATTGGCAAAATGCAATACTTTTTTAGTTAAGTCAGCGGCAGGATTTCCATTCTGGTCTACCAATTCGATGGCCAGCATAGCGCCAAGGCCATGTATGGCGCTTATCGTTTGCGGAAATTTCTCTTTAAGCCTTTCAAAAAATGATTTCACCTTAGTTCCCACTTGAAGTCCCAGGTTATTTATATCTATTTCCTCCATATAGTCAATGGTTGCCAAAGCAGCTGCGGCACAGACCGGATTTCCCGGATAGGTTCCACCGATAGTGGAAGGAGCAGCGGCGTCCATCACATGGGCTTTGCCCATCACACAACCTATGGGCATACCACCACCCATAGATTTGGCCCAGGTTGAAATATCAGGAATAACATCATAATGTTCATAAGCAGCCCATTTTCCCGTTCGTCCGAAACCAGACTGGACCTCATCGAGAATAAGCATAATGCCATATTTATCGCATATTTCCCTTAATCCCTTCAGATAAGTGGGCGAAACAACATGAAAACCACCCTCCCCTTGCACTGGTTCCAGGATAATAGCCGCCACCTGACTGGCGGCAACGCCCTGATTAAAATAACTTTCAAGATACGCCAGGTGCTTTTTTGCAAATTCCGATTCAGAGATTGTTTCAATATGTTCCTGATAGTATGGAAAGGGAATTCGATAGACTTCAGGAGCATAAGGGCCACAATGTAATTTATAGCCCACCTTGGAGGTCAGCGTCATGGCCATCATAGACCGACCATGAAAAGCACCTTCAAAAGCAATAATTGCAGATCTGCCAGTGGCTTGTCTGGCTATTTTAATGGCATTTTCAACAGCTTCAGCCCCAGTATTGGTAAGCATCACCTTCGTTTCCGGACCATGTGGCAAAATGGAAACCAATTTTTCTGCCAGGGAAAGATAAGGCTCATAAATGGCTACGTTGAAACAAGTATGAATCAAGGTAGCTGCTTGATCCTGAATAGCTTTTACCACTTTTTCAGGACAATGTCCTACATTCATCACGCCAATACCTCCGGCAAAATCAATCAATTCCCTTCCGTCAGCATCCCAAACCGATGCACCTTTAGCCTCTTTTGCGGAAGCGGGACTGAAAATACCTAATCCCTTTGGCACGACAGCTGCCCTTCTTTGATATAAAATATCTGTGTTCGAATGATTTGTCATGATTTATTTCTTACCAGGTTTAAAGCAGGTTGACCTATTTTGAATACTTTAAAATACATGTTCGTTTTTGTTTCAAAGACCCCCTCAATTTTTTGAATAGACAGGAATACCTCACTCAAAATTGTATCAAAGGTCAAAGGGTAAAGCCCTTCGACGTTAATGGAAAGAGCGTACAAATTACAAATACTTTATAATTTCTTTTGCAAAATGCGGAAATGCTATGTCGGGTTCTTGAATTTCTGGATGCCATTTTTTTTCCCATTCAAAACTATAATATCCCTTGTAGTTTGCTTCTTTCAGGGAATCCATGGCCTCCCTGAGAGGGGCAACCCCTTGGCCAATTAGGCAATATGCAGGCTTTCCATTCACCAGACTGGCGTCTTTCAAATGTACATGTTTTATGTATTGATGTAAGGTAGCGAAGACCTCTTTTGGTGTCTCATTAGTAACTACCCACATGTTAAAGAAGTCCCAGATGAGGCCTACTTTTGGGTGATTTGCGCCAGCCATTATCTTCAAAAGCATGTCTTTATAGACCACTTTACCATGAGATTCCAACAAGATAGATACGGTACTTCCTTTTGCATAATCAGCTAATGTAACCAGACCCGAAATGATTAAATCGAGGGTCTTTTCTACCGATTGGTCTGGTGGAAGGTCATCGGGAAAAACTCTGATAAAGGGACAATCGAGCTGTTGGGCCAGATCGATATACCTTTTTGCCTCATCCAGATTTGACTTCCTTTTATCTTCATTCGCAAAATGCAAATTGGCTGAAGAGCCAAGATTGATAACTTTAAGGTCATTGTCCTTCAATAATCTTAAGGTTGACGGTAAATTTGAGGCACTAAAATCAGGACAATTGGGTAAAAACATTTCTCCTTTTAATCCTCTTATTTCAAATCCCTTATAGTCATTTTCAACGGCACTTCTCACCACCTGACTTAAGGTCCAGTCCGGACATCCTAAAGTGGAAAAAGCCA
>CAMDWC010000340.1 GCA_945878825.1 Haliscomenobacter hydrossis DSM 1100 | reverse complement strand
ACAATAGCTCTGTTTTTATTATCAAATGATTCTGGATAATAATTATCTGTATACACTAAAAATACATCCGAAACGGGTTTAAACCTCCATTGAAGTCGTGAATTTATATTCAAATTTTCAATTTGAGAGTTATATTGAATAAACGTAGTCCAGAATAAGTTTTTGGTGAAAGTTATATCTAACCTAGGGCCGATTAGAAATAGGTTTGCATCTTTGTAAGGCTCTGGAAAACGCAGTATATTGATGCTGCCCACCATTGATAAAAGCGCATAAGGTTGCATTCTCAAATTTACAGCTCCATCCAGATTCCATCTGTTCCCATTGAAATATTGCCCTGACCTGGAGCTAAAATAATAGTTAATCTTCTTTCTGGTATTGGATGTATAACGTAAAATAAATAAATTGTAGGCATACCCTTTTCCCTCTTCCAGGCTTAGACCACCTCCGCCACTTGGATTAAAAGGGCTAAACAAATACACAAACTCCCTTCTCAACCTGAATTCTAAATTGGCTGTATTCCTAAATAATATTCGATACATCAGATTGACATCAAAATCAGTCAGACCATACTTTTCATTTCCAAGTTGATCAAAATCAATACCTGGACCATGCTTATTTAGGATTCCACCCGTAGGATAAAAATTATACCAAAGGGAGGATGCTACCCTTTTATAATTAGTTCTCCTTGCATAACCTACTTCGGGATTATAATTTTCACCGACCGACTGGCCAGTAAAGGAAAACTCCCAACGATAGGTATTGTAGGCAATATCACCACCAAAGACGCCGGAATTACCTTTATTTTCCTCATCAAAAGAGTAATGATAAAAAGCCTTTCCTGCCCATTTATTATCTGCTGTGGCAAGATTATAGTCAAACCCAAGCACACGATTAAAATTTTTTCTATTAAACCCTATTACATTTTCATCATAAAAAGGCTCTTTATTAACAAAAATAACACCCACGTTAGATCTGCTAAATATTTTTCTTTGCACGGCAGCCACACTGTAATTTACAGAGGGTTGATTAATGGACAAATCTCTTGCCGTTTGCATGCTGAGCAATCCAATCCTCCAGTTATTATCCAGTTTACCGCTCAATCTGGCACCGAAATAAATAGGATTTTGAATATTTTGCCCAGTTTCCTCATCTCTGGCAATACCGATTCTTCTGGAAAAGAAGGGTCTTAATCGTTCCTGCCCGAAGGAGGCGAATAAATCGGCATTTTCTAAAAAGAACTGCCTCCTTTCCGGAAAAAATATTTCAAATCTATCCAGATTGGTAACCTGTTCATCTACTTCCACCTGCGAAAAGTCAGGATTTACCGTCAAATCTAAATTTAAAGCAGGGCCCACACTAATTTTAGCATCTCCACCGATATTTACCTTATTAGAAACGGGCGTATTATTAATTTTATTTACTTGTGAATTGGCTAAGGTATATGGAATAATAGCAACATTAGTATTTTTTTTCGATAAGGGTTCGTCCCAGACGCCTCTGCACATACTCACCAGATTTAATATCTGAAACTGTCGGGGCAGTCTAGGATAAACGACCCTTTCTGAAGATTCGCTGTCTATCCTGTAAAACTTAAAATTCCAGTACTTAGATCCCGGTTTAAATCGGAGTGTGCTAAATGGTATGGCACCTTCTGCTACCCAATAACCTTCAAATTGTTTTGCTCCTGCAAACCATTTATTATCCCAGCTCAAACTCAAATCGGTGCCTTCAGAGCCACCATTTGACACTAAACCCTCTCTTTGTACACCAAAAGGGTTCACTCCAAATTGAAAACCATTCGTTTGGTCCTGAAACGGATCGATAATAATCGAAAATCCATCATTTGCTTCCCCGCGATAATCCCTTCTTAGAGAAGGGATAATATAACCTCTGTCAATTTTTCTATTTTTCATGACAGCTAGAAAATATATATGCTGGTCATCATACGCTATTTTCACTGAAATGCCTTGCTGTGCAGGTAAAGTATCGGTAGGAAAATATTGCCAAAAATCCTTAATTTCAGATATGTTTTTCCAGGCTTCGTCGTCGGGAAGACCATCTATTTTGATAGTAGAGGTTACTTTTTGTAGTTTAAACTCACTTACTTCCTGTGCATTTACAAGAAATGGAGAAAACAGAGCTACTAGCCCAATGATAAGTTTTTGGAGCATTTTCAGTAAAATAGATTTCGTTCAGGTGCTATTACCATAAAAATTGGCAGTCCAAAATAGACAATTTTTTAATAAATTTTCGTTACTTTTAAAGTGTGAAATTTTTTCTACTTGTTTTTCATTTTTTCAATACACCTTCTATGAAGCCCTATCTTTTTCTTCTTTCCCTTGTCTTAATTGGATCTTCCTGTGTTACAAAAAAGAAATACTTAGCCTTTCAGGGTGAACAACAGGCATTGGTTAAAGCGGCTGAACAGAATTTGGCAGATTGCCAGTTTCAATTAAGCCAACTGAAAAGTCAGCTCCAGATAAAAGAAACAGAATTACAAAGCCGTTTGCGTGAAATGCAAAATAAAGATGGCGAACTAACTGATAAAAGAAATCAGGTTCGTCTGCTAGAAGACCAGATTGCTTTATTAAAAGGTACAAATGCCAGTTTATTGGACAGGCTTTCTGATCTTTCCGTAATTAGTAAAAGTGGGGCAGAAAGTATCAATAAATCGCTACAGGCCATAAGCGAACAGAGCAAATATATACAAGACCTTACAGGTCAGATGCAAAGAAAGGACTCTTTAAGTCTTTCTTTGGTAAATACCTTAAAAAGATCTTTATCTGATGTAAATGACCAGGATTTGACCATTGAAGTAAAAAAGGGGGTTGTTTATGTCTCTATTTCTGATAAACTACTCTTCAGAAGTGGAAGTCATGACATCAACGACAGAGCTCAAAGTGTTTTAGCAAAGGTTGCCTCCGTCGTTAATGACCATAAAGATATTGATATTTTAGTTGAAGGTCATACCGATAATTTATCCATTTCTAATTCCTGTACCATCGATAACTGGGACTTAAGTGTTCGCAGAGCTACCTCCGTTGTGCGCTTTCTGCAACAAAAACACCAGGTAGATCCAAAAAGAATGACCGCTGGAGGTAGAGGTGAATTCTCTCCGAAGGTAGAAAATGACTCGGCGGCTGGAAGACAGGCAAATCGAAGAACTGAGATTATTATTACACCTAAATTAGATCAGTTTTTTAATCTGCTATCTTCGCCTGAAAGTAAAAATTAAAATCGTTTGAATAGTCTGATTTATGATTCTCCATTTGGTTTATTGCGTATCATAACCAATGAGAATAAGTTGGTTTCGGTAAAATTAGTTGATGCCAAAAATGAAAATGACCTTATGTCTTCTCATGATGTGGTCGCTTTAGAAACGGTGAATCAACTGCAGCAATATTTTAATAAAAAGAGGACGGAGTTTGATTTACCCATTTCTTACGGAAATGCTTCCCCATTTCAAATAGCCGTTTGGGAATCTTTACAACGCATTCCCTACGGCGAAACCGTCAGTTATAGTGAGTTAGCTTCTATGGCTGGAAGTGAAAAAGCATTTCGTGCCGCTGGAAATGCCAATCGGAATAATCCCATCGCTATCATTATTCCCTGTCATAGATGCATTGCAAAAAATGGCAACCTTCACGGATATTTCTATGGCCTGGAAAAGAAAAAATTCCTGTTAGACTTAGAAAAATAACAATCTTCTCTAACCTCCACTAACAGGAGGAATAATTACTATTTCAGCTTCTTCCGTCAGATTTGTATCATCCATTGCATAAGATTGATTCACAGCAATGGCCATTGTATTT
>CAMDWC010000339.1 GCA_945878825.1 Haliscomenobacter hydrossis DSM 1100 | reverse complement strand
CTCTATTTTGTTAATGTGGAGGAAACAAAATATGAAAAGGTTAAAAAAAATTTGCTGGCAAATCATTGGGTTCATTTAATACAAGCTTCCTGGTCTGACGCTAAAGCATGGCAAAAAGGTGTATTTCTATTTGTTTTTTTATTCACTATGTTTACTTATTTATTTACAATAATCTCCTTTGTTAACAAAACAACATTGAAATGAAATTTATTGGTTTAATCTTTGTTTTTTTAATGCTATGCTCATTTAATTTAAAAGCTCAGTACAGCGAAAATTATGTTTCCGTAAGTAGCGAAACCATCGATAACGAAATTTATTCGGTTATCGAAATGACCAGAAAGGACGAAAGGGTAAAAGTGAAATATTTTGCAGATAAGGATTTGGCTGGCAGATCGGTTTATCAACGCTATCTTACCTGGAGTAAAAATAAATCCATTATCGCATCTTGCAGTGGTACCTACTATGGCATGGACAATAAACCTGTGGGTATTTGTATCGACGAGGGTCAGACTGTCAACAAAGCGGAGGCAGCTATGGACGCACTGGTGTTGGTTTACAGAACGGGGGGAATCGTCGTTACGGATCTGAAAGAGGGGAATTTAACCGTCCAAAATGGGGCAGAAAATTTGTCCCTTAATCTTAAAAATCCAGTAGATAGAACGAAATTTTTTCTTTGGAGTAAAGAAAATTATGCTACCGTTTTTCAAACGCACCTGCTATATTATAAAAATAAACTTAGAGTGGGCGCAAATGGCGATAAAGAACTTAGGGAAAGAAGATTTCTCGCCGTTGCCAGGGACGATGAGAATAAAATCAGATATTATCTGATTAATTTAAAAGGGAATAACACGCTCTATAATGCCACCGTAAAAGTGGAGGGCCATTTGAAAAATTATACTGATAATATTATATATATCATAAATTTAGATACCGGTGCCCAGGACTATTTTGAAGTCCGCGAAGCTAAAGGTCAAATGATGAACGAGCCTGGATTTAAAGGTAACAAGCCTTTAAATGTATCAAAAAATTTATTAGTATTTTATTTTGAATAATTAGCTATGCTTCTATTTAAATTTATTTTTATTGGGTTTTTAGGTACTATTTCTTTACTCATAGAGAACGAGTTACCTGTTAAATCTAAACAAAATATTCAACAAGATACCCTTCTTCAACAGGCTATCAATGATCTGGAGCCAATACTTTTTAAGCGGGAATCTTTAAATGTAACCATTAATAAGAAACAATTTATTTTGGATTCCTTGCGCCAATATAAAAGTACTACACCAAATAATTTATACGAAGAAAAGTCAATGCTCATTGATAAAATAGATGCCTATATTTTAAATAAAATATTGGCTGATTATAAATCATTTAAAAATTTAGATAAACAATTACTCAATAAAAAAATAACTTCTTTTTCAAATGATATTTTTAAATTAACAGAGGAATTTAGTAAGAAAAGCAATGTTCCCGATGTGGTAAACATTCAAATTAATGAGCTTTCGCAGGAAATAGAAAAATTAAAAGTTGCTTATGCAAAGGAGCAAAATACATTGTCTGTTCACGAAAGTAAACTGAACAAATTACTTCTTCAAGAGGATAGGGAGTATTTTGATATTGTTTTTTATGGAAATACTTACAAGGTTTTTCTGGCCAATGCCAATAATCATCGGATAAAAATCCATCATAATTCTTCAGGATTATTACAACCCATAAGATTTACCCCGAACCAATTAATAGCTCAAGACATTCAACCTGTGTTTATTATGAATGCCGGCATGTATAATGAAGATGGTTCTCCCGTAGGTTTATTAATTCAGGAAAACCGACAAATCAATCAATTGGATATCAACCAGGCGACAATTCCTGACAATTTTCACATGTATCCAAATGGCGTATTTTATATGCATGACCACAAATTTTTTGTGAGCCAAACATCAGAATTTAGAAAACTTGACCCAGATGTCAGGTCTGATATTCAGTATGGTACACAATCTGGACCCATGTTGGTTATCAACGGAAAAATTCATCCTAAATTTACTTTTCTATCTAAAAACACGAACATCAGGAACGGCATTGGCGTGATAAAAGATGGGCAAAATGAAAAAGCGGTGTTGGTTATATCTGAGGGTAAAGTGAACTTATATGAATTTGCTTTGCTTTTTCAATTTTTATTTAAATGTGATAATGCCCTCTATTTAGATGGGGCTATTTCCAAAGCCTATTTCACAAAAAATGGTAATGCCGATGGCAGTTTAGGAGGAAGTTTAGGCCCAACGCTTTCAGTATCTTATAAAAACAATTGATGAACTTAAACAGTATGTTATGATAAATAAATGTCTCGGTAAAGTTCTTTTTGGAAAGTTAACTTTATTAATTCCTATCCTTTTTTTACTTCAGTCAAATATTGCTTTTTCTCAAGGTTTATTTAAAAATAAGGAGGCTGTATTAGAATATACGGCAGGAAAATATTTCAGATTTGAAGATATTATATTTTCTTTTGGTAAAATTGAAAAGTTTAATACCACGGGAATAACGGTTAGGAAACTTGGCGATGGAGTGAATACAGTAGATTCATATAATCATTTTATTGAATGTGAAATCAATCCTATTAATGAGTATGCAGATATCGCTGGCGACGGAATGGAGATGAAAGGTAAATTTGGCTTTCGCCTATTTGAAGACAAAATTATCATTGGTTTTGGCGAAGTAGGTGAAATAACGGCCATGTTATATGAAATGGATAAACAGGCATTTAGTAAATTAACACCTAAAGCGCCTGAGCAAATTAAGCCGGTACTTGCTACAAAGGATTCAATCAGGGTCAATACCTTGTCAGATAATAACATGTCTATTCCGTCGAATGTAAGTATCACCATAGAAAAAATCCCCGAATCGTCACAATTTGCCTACAAGGCGACAAATTCTGAATATCACGCGAATTCAGAATTGGATCCGTCTGCAAAAGAGAATGAATTTTCATCGTTCAAACTAAAATTTAGCAGTAAGCTGGCACAAAACTTCATTTTTGCGCGAAATCATGGTAATCTGTCGCCTCAACAATTTTTAGAAAACTTTGGTCAGACATTGAATAAAGATGTGAACGCTGTTTTTTATGGAAGCAATGAATTTTTTGCCATCACCGCTTCCATGTTTGACAAAACCACCAATATGCCGCCAGGTTTACTCATAGAAAAAGGGGTTGTGGTAAGGTATAAAAATCTTGATTCAGGAGAAGGGAATTTTTACAATCCTAAACCTAACGGCATTTTTTCGATAAATAGTAAAAATGTGGCCATAGAAACCACAGATAATTTTGATATGTATGGTACGTATGATTTTGCCATTCAAAGTGGGCCCTTATTAATATCTAATGGAGTGATTAATAAAAATTTAACGGTCATAAGCAAAAATAAGCATCTGCGTTGTGGCATCGGGATCGTTGAGACAGATGGTGAAAAGTACGTCGTTTTTGTGGCGAGTAAAACGGAAGTTTCATTTTATGAGTTTGCCAGTTATATGAAAAACGTACATAAGTGTAAGGACGCTATTCATTTGGAATCTATAAATGCCTTTGTTAAATACCCCTATTCAGATTACAAAATGAACAAGCAAATCATAAAAAACTTTATCATTATCAAATGATAATTACAAGCTATTACCGTTTTTCAGGCAACGAATGGAGAAACCTGTTTTCTTAAAATAGTTGTTTCTAATGACGGTGTTTTCGAAACCGGGCATATTTCTACACCAGGCATAAACATTGGACGCTTCCGTTTTTGTCCACCAAAAACCGTATAGCGTTTTATATTTGA
>CAMDWC010000338.1 GCA_945878825.1 Haliscomenobacter hydrossis DSM 1100 | reverse complement strand
AAAACACCAAAAAATATTAGAAAAGTGGAGGTGAATATAATGGTCAGATGATGGTCTAAGAAAGGAACTAAATAGGCAGGACTTACTTGAATGGCTATAAAGGATTGGAGTAACTCTATCATTGCAGCCGCAGCGGCAAAGGTTAAACCTGCTTTTTTATTCCTTTGTACCGTAGTATAAATCACATTTAAATTTATTGGTCCAAACGGAATGGATGCCAATAAACTGGTAAAAAAGGTTACCGAAAAAATTAAGGTGTATTTAAAATACATAAAAATTAAATATTTGCAAATATAACTTAAAAAAGGGGAACTGAATTACTCAAAAAATGAGTTATATTTGGAATAAGGGAATAGATATTCATTTTAAAATAAGAATCATGAGGCTTTTATTAGGCATAGTTTTTTCGTCGCTAATCTTTTCTTTATTTGGTCAGGTTGCAGACGTTCCGAAAGTAAAAGAGGGTGAGGGTCCTTACAATCAATTAATTATTAGAGGGGTTACCCTAATCAATGGTAATGGAGCTCCGCCTATTGGTCCTGTTGATATAGTCGTGGAAAATAATTTAATCAAGCAAGTAAGCGTAGTAGGTTATCCTGGTGTTCCCATTCCCAATAAAAACAGACCAGTCTTAAAGGAAGGGGGAAGGGAACTAGATGCTATGGGTAAATTTTTACTTCCTGGGTTGATTGACATGCACGGTCACAGTGGTGGTGCTGCTCAAGGTGCCGGGGGTGAATATGTTTTTAAGCTATGGATGGGGCACGGAATAACTACCGTTCGCGATCCTGCCGCCGGAAATGGTCTTGATTGGACATTGAGACATAAAAAACTTAGCTTAACTAACGAGATTACAGCGCCTCGGTTATTTGTTTATAACGCTTTTGGATCAGGTGCCAAAAACCCTATTACAACTACCGCTCAAGCAATTGAATGGGTTAATGATAATGCGGCCAAAGGAGCTGACGGTATAAAATTTTTTGGTGCCGCTCCTGAAATTATGGATGCCGCGCTTAGGGAAAATAAAAGAATTGGATTGCGTTCAGCTTGTCATCACGCACAAATGGATGTCGCTCGCTGGAATGTTTTAAAATCAGCCAGAGCTGGTTTAACTACTATGGAACATTGGTATGGATTGCCGGAGGCTTTGTTTAGTGATAGAACCGTTCAAAATTATCCCCTCAATTATAATTATCAAAATGAACAACATCGTTTTGAAGGAGCTGGAAATCTTTGGAAACAGGCAGCCGCTCCCTTTTCAGACCATTGGAACAAGGTGATGGATGAACTCATTGCCCTGGATTTTACCATAGATCCTACCTTTAATATTTATGAGGCAAACAGAGATTTAATGCGCGCGCGTCGTGCAGAATGGCACGAGGAATACACGCTTCCCTCACTTTGGCGATTTTATTTGCCAAGCCGAATTTCCCACGGTTCCTATTGGCATAGTTGGGGAACAGAACAAGAGGTCGCCTGGAAAGAAAATTATAAATTATGGATGACCTTTTTACAGGAATTTAAAAATAGAGGAGGGCGCGTAACAGCCGGTTCCGATTCAGGGTTTATTTTTCAACTCTATGGTTTCGCTTTCATCAGAGAACTTGAATTATTGAGGGAAGCTGGTTTTCATCCGCTCGAAATCATTCGTTCTGCTACTCTAAATGGGGCAGAAGCCTTAGGCGTTGCCGATAAATTGGGTAGCATAGAGGTAGGTAAATTAGCAGATATGCTGATTGTTGACGAAAATCCACTGGAAAATCTACAAGTTCTTTATGGCATGGGTGCCATAAAATTAAATGATAATAATGAAATTATCAGAGTAGGTGGCGTGAGATATACTATCAAGGACGGTATTATCTATGATGCAAAGAAACTTCTTGACGATGTTAAGAAAATGGTTAAAGAAGCAAAGGAAAAAGAAGATTATGAAATAAAACAACCAGGAGATTCGAAAAAATAAATGAATCAAAGGTTTAATAAGCCTGTTGGTAAGTTAAAAACCAATTCTTTTTTTTCTTTATTAATGCTAACGATCAGACTTTCATGAAGTGGAATGAGCACTTCTTTTTCGTCATGCATTATTAAAGCAGTAAAATGCCCGGGCAAACTCAATATTTGGTCTATTTTTCCAATGAGGCCCATTTCTTCATCAATAATGGTGTATCCAATCCATTTTTCATAACGGTTGTCACTGAATTCATCCTCTACTTCCTCCTCATGTTCCATCAAATCTTCTTCTCTCAGGAAAATAGGTTTATGGGCTAAGGTCTCCGCATCTTCTTTAGAATTAACATCTTCTAATTTTACTAAAAAGCTATTACCCTCTCTCGCTGATTCAATAAAATAGGGAATTGGGTTAGCGCCCACGCCAACAAATATTGCCTTTGCCTGAAGCACATCATCCAGGTATCTTTCATCAATCTGGCATTTTAACGTACCGTTTAGCCCGTGGGGCTTTCCACATTTTCCTATTTCAATCATTATAAACCCAATTTTGGTAAATAACTACTGTGAATAATTCCTCCCCCTACGACATCGTCACCTTCATAAAAAACGGCAGATTGCCCGGGGGCAATGCCATTTACCGGGGCTAAAAATTCGATACCCAGCAATTGCTCATCGGTCCAGTTTAGGATTCCCAGGGTACCGGCATCTTTGTATCTGACTTTTGTAACAACTTCCAGATCAGTAGAAATTGAATCGTATTTTTGAAGATTAGGTTGCCTTACTTTTAATCCATTTCTTGTCAATTCTTCCACTGGGCCAAGAACTACTTCGTTTTCATTGGGACGTATTTCTGAAACAAACATTGGTTGTCCAAAAGCCATACCCAGGCCTTTTCTTTGACCTATGGTAAAAAATGGATAGCCTTCATGTTTACCTAATATTTTACCTGTTCTATCTACAAAGTGTCCGTCTTTCACCAAATCATCCAGTCCGTCCACTTTTCGTCTTAGGAAATTTCGATAGTCATTATCGGGGACAAAACAGATTTCATAGCTTTCCCCTTTTTTTGCTAAATCGGTATACCCGGCATCGTGAGCAAGTTGTCTAACTTCAGGCTTCGTTAAATCGCCTAATGGAAATTGGCTCATTGCCAGGGCAGACTGTGTTAAGCCCCATAAAACGTAAGATTGATCTTTATTTGCATCTTTACTTTTAGAGATATAGTATCGGTCATCCTTTTTATTTATTTTCGCATAGTGTCCCGTTGCAATAGTTTCACAATCAAGGGCGCTGGCTCTTTTGAGCAATGCATTCCACTTTATGTGAGTATTACACAATACACAAGGATTGGGCGTTCTTCCAGCCATGTATTCGTCCACGAAATTATCAATGACATAATCCCCAAATTCATCTCTAATATCTAGTATAAAGTGGTGGAAACCCATATCAACGGCCACTTGTCTGGCATCGTTTATTGAATCGAGACTACAACACCCTGTTTCCTTTTTACTACCGCCCGACTGCGCATAATCCCATGTTTTCATAGTAATTCCAACAACCTCATACCCCATTTCGTGTAATAAAATGGCAGTTACCGTACTATCGATACCACCACTCATTGCCACTAAAACTTTTCCCATTTTGCTCATAATTCTGCGATTATTTAGAGTAAACTATTGGATATTTCATGTCCAATTCGTAAAGATTCCCTTACTAAAATATCAAAATCAATCTGTTGACTTCTCTGGTTCACATTAGCCACTCTTATAACAAAATGGCCGTTCAGAATAGTCGAAGAAGGGGCTGCAATGCCTTGATTTTGTAATTCGAGGAGTAATTTATTATTATTTTTATTTTGCACAGCTAAATCATCTGTTGGAAA
>CAMDWC010000337.1 GCA_945878825.1 Haliscomenobacter hydrossis DSM 1100 | reverse complement strand
AATATTCCCTCAGGAAGTATAGATGTTGGAAACAGATATTTTAATGTTAAATCAAGTGGAAATTTTAAGCAAGTAGAAGATATCCAAAATACCTTGGTGTACACAGCTAATAATCGGGTTATCCAACTCAGAGATATAGCTACAGTAACTATGACTTTTGCCGAAAGAGATCATATTACCAGATTAAGCGGGCATAGAGGAATTTTTGTGGTGGCAGCTCAAAAAGCAAAAGAAAATATCGCAGCCACCCAACTGGCTTATCAACCTGTTTTAGAAAGATTTAGGAGTTCCTTGCCTAACAATATTGATATGATTAGTCATTTTGACCAGGCAAAGGTGGTTCAAAAGAGACTTTCCGGTTTAGGCTTCGATTTTATCTGGGCAATTTTATTAGTCACTTTTACCTTGCTCCCTTTAGGTCTCAGACCCGCAATCATTGTGATGATTTCAATACCTCTCTCTTTGTCGATAGGTATTATTATTTTGAATTATCTCGGATTTAGTTTAAATCAGCTAAGTATTGTTGGCCTTGTTGTTGCTCTCGGATTGTTAGTAGATGATAGTATTGTGGTTATAGAGAATATTGAAAGATGGATGTTAAATGGGTACAGTCGTAAAGATGCAGTGCTAAAAGCTACCTCACAGATCGGTACCGCAGTCGTCGGATGCACAGCCACCTTAGTTATTGCATTTCTTCCCCTGATCTTTCTTCCAGAGGCTTCGGGGGAGTTCATTAGATCATTACCCATAAGTATTATTGCCTCTGTTTTGGCCTCATTGGTTGTTTCGCTAACTATTATACCTTTCCTGGCAAATATTTTACTCAAAAAGAATTTAGAACATTCCGATGGAAATTTTTTCATGAGAGTGCTGAAAAAAGGAATTAGTAAAAGTTATGCTCCTATTCTTGAAGTTTCTTTAAAAAGACCTTTTGTATCTATGGTCTTTGTTTTGTTGGTCTTTTTCGCCTCGCTACAGATAATACCCGTCATCGGTTTTAGTTTGTTTCCCGCTTCAGAAAAACCTCAATTTCTAATTAGAATTACGCCTCCAGCTCAGGTCAATATTAAGAATACAGATACCCTTTCAGGTTTTATTGAAAAAGAACTGGCCAGGTTATATGACGTGCAATATTATGCCACCAATGTGGGTATGGGAAACCCACAAATATATTATAATGAAATTAGGTCTATTAAAAAACCAAATTTTGCTGAAATTTTCGTTCAGCTAAATGATGACACGCCGGTTGAAAGAAAGTTGTTTCTCATTGACTCTTTAAGACAAGAATGGACGCCTTTTCATGGTGCCAAAATACAGATTAATAATTTTGAGCAAGGTCCACCCGTCATTGCTCCGGTAGAGGTTAGATTATTAGGGGATAATCTTGATTCCTTGAGAGCTTTATCCTTTAAAATTGAAAATCTGATAAAAAGGGTCCCAGGTACTATTTATGTAAATAATCCTGTCAGTAATCTTCAAACAGACCTAAGAGTTAAAATAAATAAAGAAAAAGCTGCCATGCTTGGTATTCCTATGGTAACTATCGATAAAACCCTTCGTTTGGCTTTATCTGGTATTCCAATAGGTATAATGTCCGATGATGATGGAGAGGATTACCAGATTATTATTAAGAAAAAGGAAACCGGGCCCCTCGATTTAGATGTTTTTAAGACGCTCTTTGTGGAAAATGTAAAAGGTAAAGCTATTCCGTTAACGCAGTTTGCTCATCTTGAACTGGAATCTTCCCCGCTTTCTATTAATCATTACGATAAAACGAGAATGGTTTCTCTTTCAGCGTTTATTGATAAAGGGTACTTAAATGATGAGGTTATTAAAGATGTAATGGCTAAAATGGAACAATTCACTATGCCAGCAGGTTACTCTTATATTATGGGGGGAGAATATGAAACAAGACAAGAATCATTTAGTGGATTTACGGTGATTATAATCCTTACTGTTTTTCTGTTTATTGGTATTTTACTGCTGGAGTTTAAAACCTTTAAAAGTACTATCATCGTTTTGAGCGTTATTCCTTTAGGTATGGTTGGCGCATTAACTGCCTTATGGTTAACAGGTAATTCTCTTTCTTTTGTAGCTGTAGTAGGTTTAATTGCATTGGCTGGCATTGAAATAAAAAATACCATTTTACTGGTCGATTTTACTAATCAGTTAAGGGAAGAAGGTAAATCATTAGACGAAGCTATCAGAGAAGCGGGTGAAATTCGATTTTTACCCATTATCCTGACTTCTTTAACGGCTATCGGTGGTCTTATCCCAATAGCCCTATCAACTAATCCGCTTATTTCACCTTTGGCGATTGTAATTATTGGAGGGCTATTAAGTTCGACCTTACTGTCCAGAATATTCACTCCGGTAATCTATAAATTGATTCCCCCTAAGATACAGCAGTGATTTTTAAGCAACGAACAGAAAATCCACTTCCTTTTGAATAATGCCGTTTTAAAAGCATGGTATCGTCGTAGTATAGGTTTATTCCCATTGCGTTATTAATGTCATAGTCGGTTATTGTCCACCAAAAGCCATTAGAATTTGCTAAATCAAAGTACCCTGGGGAGTATCTTAGTCCTCCTGGATATCCGTTAAACAGACTTAATTCTTGGGTTGCTAATGTATCAGAAGTGCCACTTTCCCAACAATCTGTTGATTTCAAATGAGTGCCGGCTTCCGTTAAGCCTCCGCAATGAACGGCCAGATCTGTCCAATCTTTGATAGACGGAATTTTAAAGTTTGCTGGAGCCAGACCATTTTCATTAATTACCGCGTAGTAGTTGTATAATTTTCCGAAAATCAAACCTAATGTATGGTTATTTTCATAACGGCAATAAGCGGGTAAATGGTTCTTTGCAGCATATTCCCATTCTTCTTCATTGACAGCATGGTGAATGGGCATGCCATTTCTAAACGAGTTTACGTCTAGATTGCTACTCATCCATTCCTGTTCTCCGATAATAATGGTTTCTGTCGGTTGAATCATAAAAAAAATAATTAAAAGGCTTTTAATTTTATTAAAAGAGGGATTCATATTATTTTGCAAGAAAGTAAAATTAAATGAAAAAAGAGAAATCCAATGGACTGGAAAGACATTTAAATCTTTTAACCTTAACGGCTACGGGTATTTGCTCTATGGTTGGTGCCTCCATTTATGTGGTTCCTATAATGATTCAAAAGAATGTTCCTGGTATAGGACCGTATGTATTAGTTGCTTTTTTAATGGCCGCAGTACCCGCTCTTTTTGCTGCCCTTTCTTATGCCGCTCTGGCATCGGCCATGCCAAGGGCTGGAGGCAGTTATATTTATGCAAGCAGAAGCCTGCATCCATACATTGGATTTGTAGCGAGTTTCTCCCAATGGTTTGGTCTTAGTTTGGTTATAGGTGTGGTTGCTTTTGTAACCATTCCCTTTTTTAGAGATTTTTTCAATGCCCTGGGCTTATTAGAAATGGGTGCCTTTTTAGCTATTCCTTCTGTAAGATTAATTTTAGCTATGGCCATTCTTGGTTTTTTTACTTTTACAAATATTAAGGGAGGTGCATTTTATACAAATACCTTAATTCCGCTCATGTTCCTAATGTTTATTTTAGGTGGTATTGTGATCTTTTTTGGATTTTATTATGATAATACAGATTTCGCAAAGGCTTTATTGGATAAAACAGGGCAGCCGTTATTAGAAAAACCAGTATTGGCATTTTCCTGGCAAACTCTTTTTACAGGTGCTTCCATATTATTTGCCAGTTTTATAGGTTTTGATTCCATAGCTCAGGCAGGCGGTGAAGCTAAAAATCCATATAAGAATTTACCAAAGGCTATTATTTT
>CAMDWC010000336.1 GCA_945878825.1 Haliscomenobacter hydrossis DSM 1100 | reverse complement strand
CTGCTCAACTCCTCCATTTTTTCTACCTTTTCCGGGGTCAAAATAGAGGTCATAGCCAGATTGAAATAATATTGCGGTTCTCCTTCGGTGATAATATTTACAATGGGAGATACGCCTGCTTCAAAGGCAAAGCGTTGTAATAATTTGATCCCCAGACTATGAACGGTTCCGATCAGTGCGTTGGTCAACGCTTCAGCTTCTTGTCGCAAACCTAACTTTAATAAAGCAATCCTTACTCTACTTTTTAATTCAGATGCAGCTTTTTGAGTAAAAGTGGTAGCAATGATGCCAGCGGCTGGGTAGCCCTCATTTAACTTTTTAATCATTTCCTGAGTAAGCCTGTATGTTTTTCCACTTCCAGCACCTGCAGAAATTATAGTAAATGCCATGTTGTATATAATTTTTATAGTAAGTTAGCCTATTCTATCACATTGCTATTTACAATTTTATTTACAGTTTTTTCGTTTCCACTAAAAATTTAAGATGAAAAAGGAATTATTAGTTTTTTTATTTATCATTTCTCAGCTCCACTTTGGATGTGTGAAAAGCGATATGCTGGATAAATCAATTTTAGAAGGGGAAGTCATTAGGGTTACTTGTGCCTCGACGGTCGTTCAGATTAAAAATACAGAAAAATATGGTGAGGACGGATGGATTAACGAAATGGCAACGGATGGAATTAAGTATGATAATGTTTTTAAGGTGGAGAATATTTGTAAAGTTAACCTGCAAATGGGTAAGACATTTCAATTTAAAATCATTTCACTAACTCAAAATGATTGTGTTCAATGTTTTCTTTATGATGCACCACCTAAGGTTTCTTATGCCATCGAGTGATTTCCCTTTTTGCAACGATTTATTTATCTGTTTAAGCAGAAAGTAACGTTGTCCTTATCTTATTTAAAGCTGAACCTGCCTGCACCCACTCGATTTGTTGTTGATTGTAAGTATGATTTACATCGAAAGAATCTCTGCTGCCATCGGAATGATGAAGTACTAAAGTCAGCGGATTTCCTGGCGTCATGGTATCGAAACCCTCGATATTAATCAAATCATCCTGACGGATTTTTTCATAATCGGCGGCATCTGCGAAAGTTAAGCCGAGCATACCTTGTTTTTTCAAATTGGTTTCATGAATCCTGGCGAATGATTTAACAATTACGGCCCTCACGCCAAGAAATCTTGGCTGCATGGCTGCGTGTTCCCTGGAAGAACCCTCACCATAATTTTCCTCACCAAAAACGACGGTACCAATACCTGCTTCTTTATATGCGAGACCTGAATCAGGAACGGAAAGGAAATCATTTTTAATAAAGTTAATCACCTTATTTGTTTCACCATTAAAGGCGTTAATGGCACTGATGAACGTATTTTTAGCAATATTTTGTAAATGTCCGCGATAAGTTAACCAGGGGCCTGCCATAGAAATATGATCTGTGGTACATTTTCCCTTTGCTTTAATCAAGATACGCATACCTTTAAGGTGTTCGGCCTGAATAGGGGTAAAAGGAGATAATAGTTGTAATCTTTCTGATGCAGGGCTTACCGAAATGTTTACCTCATTGCCGTTATCAGCGGGAGCGACATAACCAGCATCTTCAACGGCGAAACCATTTGTTGGTAATTCATCGCCACTTGGTGGATCTAATCTGACAGCCACACCGTCTTCATTTAACAAGGTATCTGTTAACGGATTGAAAGTCAAATCGCCAGCTATAGTTAGTGCGGTAACAATTTCAGGAGAAGCAACGAAGGCTCTTGTTTGAGGATTACCATCATTTCGTTTAGAAAAATTACGATTAAATGAGGTAATGATAGAATTAGCTCTTGTTGGATCGTCTGTATGTCTTGCCCATTGTCCGATACAAGGTCCACAAGCATTAGCCATAACCACACCACCAATTTTTTCAAAATCAGCCAGCTGACCATCTCGATTCACCGTGTATCTGATAAGTTCAGAACCAGGCGTTATGGTAAATTCTGCTTTCGCTTTAATATTTTTTTGTCCAGCCTGTCTTGCCACGGAGGCAGCCCTGTCTAAATCTTCGTAAGAAGAATTGGTACAAGAGCCAATTAAGCCAACTTCTAATTTTGTTGGATAACCATTATCTCTCACCGCTTGAGCAAACTGAGAAATTGGCCAGGCCAAATCTGGCGTGTAAGGACCGTTAATATGTGGTTCCAGGGTATTTAAATCAATCTCTATAACCTGGTCGAAATAGTCCGCAGGATTTGCGTAACAAGCTTCGTCACCGGTTAAATGTTCAGCCACTTTATCGGCTAAGGCGGCAATATCGGTTCTTCCGGTAGCCTTAAGATATCTGCTCATTGAGTCATCATAACCGAAAGTTGACGTTGTAGCGCCAATTTCAGCACCCATATTGCAAATAGTACCTTTTCCTGTACAGGAAAGAGATTCCGCACCGGGTCCAAAATATTCAACGATAGCACCTGTTCCACCTTTAACGGTAAGAATGCCCGCTACCTTTAGAATAACATCTTTTGGAGAGGTCCAGCCGTTTAATTTACCTGTTAGTTTAACACCAATGACTTTTGGCATTTTTAATTCCCAGGGCATACCCACCATAACGTCCACAGCGTCAGCACCACCAACACCGATGGCCACCATACCTAATCCACCAGCATTCGGAGTATGAGAGTCTGTACCAATCATCATCCCACCTGGAAATGCATAGTTTTCAAGAACAATCTGGTGAATGATACCCGCGCCCGGCTTCCAGAAACCTATACCATATTTAATAGAAACGTCCGCTAAAAATTGGTAAACCTCATCATTTTCGCGTAGCGCCGTGCTTAAATCTTCAGCAGAACCAACCTCGGCCTGAATCAAATGATCACAATGAACAGTGGACGGAACCGCTGTATTGGGCATACCACAAGTCATAAATTGAAGCAGTGCCATTTGTGCGGTGGCATCTTGCATGGCCACGCGGTCAGGGGCAAAAAATACATAATCTTTACCTTTTTGATAACCTTGCATAGGTGAAGCATTATGAAGATGGGCATAAAGTATTTTCTCGGTAAGATTTAGTGGTCTTCCAAGTACTTTTCTTGCGTCAGCAATGCGTTGTGGTAATGCAGCATACCAGGCTTCAATCATATTAATATCAAATGGCATAATCGTTGGTTATTTAGTCTATGCTTTGGTTTTTTAAATTTCGCCCAAATTTAGAACTATTGAAGGATATTTACCCAAAATTTTATGATATTTAATTAAAATTTAGGAATAGGTTTTTTTTATAATTAAAATAGCCTAAATTTAAGTTTATCACTCAATAAATTTTCATAAAGCAACAATGTACGTAAACACTGAAGGTAAAAAAGAAGTCACTTATGATGCTATTGTCATCGGATCAGGGATTAGTGGAGGTTTTGCCGCCAAAGAACTCTGTGAAAAGGGACTTAAAACGCTCGTCCTCGAAAGGGGCAGGGATGTCAAACATGTGGTAGATTATCCAACAGCCTCTCTCGATCCCTGGGAATTACCTAATGGGGACAATGTGCCGGAAGCTGAAGTGAAAGAGCATTATTTCAACCAATCGAGAACAGGATATACCATAAAAGAATCTACCAAACACTTTTTTGTTAAAGATTCTGAACAACCTTACACTGAAGTTCAACGCTTCGACTGGATGAGGGGTTACCATGTGGGCGGACGTTCCATTATGTGGGGAAGACAAAGTTACCGATGGAGTGACCTGGATTTTGAGGCCAATGCAAAAGACGGTATTGCAGTAGATTGGCCTATCAGATATGCTGATATCGCTCCCTGGTACGATTATGTTGAGCGATATATTGGGGTAAGTGGTCAGAA